>JBBQQZ010000260.1:0-5755 GCA_038215325.1 Tepidisphaerales bacterium
TCTTGCGGTTATCCCGGACCCGCCAAAGCCCACGAAGACCGTCATGAAAGGCGACCGCGCCGTGCTCATCATTGAGGTCTCAGACACGACGCTGGAAATGGACACCCTCACCAAACCGGAAATCTATGCCGGCGCGAAGGTTCCCGATTATTGGGTGCTAGACGTCAACCTGCGTCGGCTGATCGTTCATCGCGAGCCGACGGGGTCGGTCGGCGCTCGCCTGGGTCCGCGATATAAATCAATCGTGACCTACGATGATTCTGCCCGCGTCGCCCCCCTGGCGGCACCGAAAAAATTCATCCGCGTGTCGAAGATGCTCCCCTGATCACCCCGGCCGATTCATCATGTGGTCGGCGGTGCTGACGAAGTACGGCCAGAGCGCTTCGGCGACGTCGGCATCCAGCTTTTCCTCAAGCATCGCGCTTCGCATCAATTCCAGCCACCGATCCCGCTCTTTCGGACCGATTGAAAACGGCCCGTGCCGCATGCGTAACCGGGGGTGGCCGCGACTTTCGCTGTACCGCGCCGGGCCGCCGAAACGCTGGATAAGGAAATCGCGAAGCCGCAGTTTCGCGCCCTCAAAATCCTCCGGCGGGTACATCGGCTTTAATAGATCGTCGTCGCGCACGCCGTCGTAGAACGCCGACACCAGCCGATCGAAACCGGCCTCGCCGAGGCGGACAAAAACTTCAGGGTCTGAGATCACGGCTCTCGTTTACCTTTCGCGGGCAACGCTCGCAAGCGCCTCGCTCAATCCTTCCAAACCATCCCAATCGGCGACGAATCCCTCGCCGTGCCGATGTGGGCGCAGAACCATCGCGGATCGCCGGATTTCAGCCCCGACAACGTCATCTTCAGCTCGATCGCCAACGCATAGAAGCGGGCGCGGTCGATCTTTTCGCCGATTGAGCGATGGTGCAGGTGCATCTGGCGAAGCGGGGTTTCGCCGTAGGTGAGGATGAGGTGCGCGTAGTCCATCGCCGAATCGCCCGAGCCGGCCATGCCGAAGTCGATCACGCCGACCAGCCGACCTTTGTCCGGGTCCCACAGGATGTGGCTGGGATTCAGATCGGCGTGAACCAGCACATTATTGCTCTTGAGCGACAGCCGCCCTTCCAGCACCGGCTCAAAATGCTCGCGCACAACGTCGATCGCGTACTGCTTCAAGTGCGGAAACAGCTTCTCCTCGCATTCGTGAAACAGTTTGATCGCGTCCCACACCCCCTCCCCGGCCGGCGATTTGCCGACGCCAGCGTCTTTTAGTTCGTCCTCCGGCACCCGATGCAGTTGAAACAGGAAGTGAGCAAGCTCTTCCACCAGCCGTTCCTGATCCACTTTGGATTGCCGAAACAGCGTGTGCCGATCGAGCGACTGCCCCTTGATCATCCGCTGCTTCATTACGCCCGGCTCCAGCAACTCCGATTCCGGCACCGACAGGTCCACATGATCCGGCAAAAGCGACAGCACCTTCGCCTCGCGCTCCAGGTCCTTCGCCGCAGCATCGCTCTTGGCGAAACGGAAGACCCACTCGTCGTCCACGATGACGATGTCGTTCGATTGACCTTCGCGGTTGACCTTTGCATCGCCGACCTTCATGCCAGGCGACGCCCGCTTCACGCGCTCGATGAGTTCGGCCTCTTCCATGGCGGATTGTAGGAGCCGATCGAGTCGGACATCCAAAAAGACCCATTGCCACCATTTTGACCACTCAAAATTCCGAATTCGACGGAACTGCCGGTCCGCCCCCGCGGATCCTTCGAGTGCATTCGCCGCAGGCACGCCGGGCGGCTTGCCACAATCGACGCCCTCCCTATCATCACGGTTCGTCAGTCAGTGGAACCGAATCAGCATTCAGGAATTGACCTATGTCCAAGAATTTCAACGCAGTCGTCGGCCAGTCGGGTGGACCGACTTCCGTCATCAATCAGTCGCTCGTGGGCGTCATCGAAGAAGTGCGCAAGCACCAGCACATCGACAAGCTCATGGGCTGTCGCCACGGCGTTCGCGGGATCATCAACAACGACTACATCCAGCTCAACGACGTCCCCGCCGACCTGCTTGAGAAGATCGCCGGCACGCCGTCGTCGGCGCTCGGTAGCAGCCGCGACAAGCCCGACGCGGAGTACTGCAAGAAGATCATGCAGAACTTCAAGCAGAATAACGTCGGCTACTTCTTCTACATCGGCGGCAACGATAGCGCCGACGCCGCCCGCATCGTCCAGGAGATGGCCGCCGCGGACGGGCATGAGCTGCACGTCTTCCACGTCCCGAAAACCATCGACAACGACCTGCGCGTTCACGATCACACCCCCGGATTCGGTAGCGCCGCCAAGTTCGTCGCCGCGGCGATGATGGGCGACAACTACGACAACGCCAGCCTGCCGGGCATCAAGATCGACGTCATCATGGGCCGCAACGCCGGCTTCCTCACCGCCGCATCTGTCTTCGCACGTCAGTACGAAGGCGACGGCCCGCACCTCATCTACGTCCCCGAAGCCCCGCTCAGCGAAGAAAAATTCCTCGCCGACGTCGACGCCATCTACAGCAAGAAAGGCCGCTGCCTGATCGCCGTCAGCGAAGGCGTCAGCACCCCCGAAGGCAAGACTTGGGCCGAGGCCATGAGCAAGAACCTGGAGAAAGATTCGCACGGCAACGTCCAGCTCTCCGGTTCGGGCGCGCTAGGCGATTACCTCGCCAGCCTGGTCACCAAAAAGCTCAACAACCCAGGCGGCAAGAAGCTCCGCGTCCGCGCCGACACCTTCGGCTACCTACAGCGATCGTTCGCCGGCTATGTCAGCGAAATCGACGCCAAAGAAGCCCGCGAAGTCGGCCGCCAGGCGGTCCGCTACAGCACCGACCCGAAGCACTTCGAGCTGTCCGTCGTCATGAATCGCGTCAGCACCAGCCCGTACAAAATCGAGCTGGAATTCACGAGCATCAAGAACGTCGCCAAGGACACCAAGCACCTCGCCGCCGAATACATCAAAGGCGGCAACGACATCACCCAGGCGTTCATCGACTACGCCAAACCGCTTGTCGGCGCATTGCCGGTCGTCGGAACGTTCCCGGAAATGCGGAAGTAAGGTTTAGCCGCAGATGAACGCAGATCAGGTTTCCAGCCTGGTCTGTGTTCGTTTTTTGAACATACAAAACGCAAGAAGCGGTGTAATCGCAAACTGCGCCGATGGTGCAAACTTTTTTTAATTCATCTGCGTCATCGGCGCAATCTGCGGTTACACGCTTTCTGTATTCTTGGCCACTTGGCCGCTTGGCGTTCATCCATCCAACGCTACCACCGATGATGCACATGCGGCGAGATCAAGTGGTTGTAGATCTCGCGTACCTTGATCGATTGCTCGCCTGAAAGCGCCGGCAGATCTGACGCACTGACATTGGCGAGCGTCTGCTCCGGCGTCTTGGCGCCGGGGATCGCGCACGTGACGGCGTCGTGCGACAGAATCCATCGCAACGCAAACTGCGCAAGCGTTTCGCCAGTGGGAACGATTCTCTGTAGATCATCGACCGCATTGAACGCTTCGTCTAGGTTTCCACCCAAACCGGAGAACGTTTCACCCGCGTCGAACGCCGCCCCGAGTTTGTTGAAGTTGCGATGGTCGTCCTTCGCGAACGTCGTCTCGCGTTTCATCTTCCCGCTCAGCAATCCGCTCACCAGCGGCACGCGGGCGAGGATGCCGATGTTCCGCTTCTTGGCCTGCTCGAAGAACAGTTCGTTAGGCCGATGCCTAAACGGGTTGAAGATAATCTGCACCGTGCAGACAACGTCATACTCGATCCCCTTCAACGCCTCTTCCACTTTCTCCACGCTGACGCCCCAGTGTTGCACCTTCCCCTTTTTCGTGATGCCGGCCAGCCCGGCGAACAGTTCCGGGTTGTAGTACGCGCCGGTCGGCGGGCAGTGGAGTTGGACGAGGTCGAGCGAATCGGTGTCGAGATTTTTCAGCGATCGATCAACGAACGCCTCGATATTCGCCGCCGTATACCCCTCCGCCACGTGCGGGCTCAACCGCCGGCCTGCCTTGGTCGCCACCTTCAGCTTGCCGGGAAATTCCTTCTGCAACTTCGCGATCAACCGCTCCGACCGCCCGTCCCCGTACACGTCCGCCGTGTCGATGAAGTTCCCCCCGGCTTCTACAAACGCGCGCAGCGCCTTCATCGACACCTCATCATCCACCGTCCCCCACGACCCGCCGATCGCCCAGGCACCGAAGGAGATCGTGGAAACGTCGTAGCCGGTTTTCCCGAGTGTGCGGTATTGCATGGTGATGCTCAAAAATCGAGACAGGGTCTGCGTGCATTGTACCGTCGGATGCCGTTTAATGCTCCACCAGTTGGCCGATCGAGTCGGCAATGGCCGAATCGAGTGCGCAACATTTGTAACATGGTCCGCCCTGCCCTCAACCCTGGTCGGCCAACGACTTACGGCCATCCGGTGACAAAAACCGATGCAGCGCGCTACATTCGCGCCGACGCGAACCGGGGTTTGATTCACTTATCAAAGAACGCATGCACACTCTCCATAAAGACCCCCCGCGCTGCGCCTTTGTCACGACAAACGCGCAGCGCCGACCAAAAAAATTGTAACCTTGGATTCCTCCCCCAATCCCCCGCCCCGAGGACGGCGGGGTGCGACCGCACTCCGCCCCCGACGCTATCGCAGCCGATCCTTCCCGCGACCCCCCACCCAAATCAGCCGGTCAATTCTCATATCAGCTTGCCCGTGGACTGGTATGATAACTCTGCCACAGCCACCGCCAGGCTACGTGAAATAAGATAATGTGAGCTAAGTCCCCTTTAGTCCGTTTGTCGAAGCAGCACATCAAAACACTCGCCGCCCGATTCTCGATGAACCCCGGCCTCTTCCTGTAACCGCCAACGTCACGACTCGCCCGCCCGCCCCGCACAAGGGATCCTGCGGCATTCGGGAGGTGGGTTAAACGCGAAGTGACGAAGGGGGCGAAGGTCAAACCGAAGTAGCACGGGCGTCTCGCCCGTAAGCTTTCTCAATCCGTTCAAACCACGGGCGAGACGTCCGTGCTACTGGTTTTCCAGCCTTCGCGTCTTCGCCTCTTCGCGTCCCATCCGAACGGACTGTGGACTAAAACGGGGCCGGTTCACGATGGTTTCAAGAACCGACCCCGTTACACTTCCGTGAAGGAGTAACTGTTTACCGTCCCGATCACGAAGCCCGCGGATTCTGCGTGATTCTCGATGTCAGCGAGGAGGCGTTCCGTGCGGAACGCTTGTGGAAGGTACAGAAAATCAGCGTATTCTCCACGGTAAACAGTTACGTGAAGGACATGCGATCGAAATTGGAACGAACGCCAAGATGCCAAGATCGCCGAGAATTGAAGACAGGAACCACAGATTTCACAAATTTCACAGATGAATGCATTTCAAATCTGTGGAATCTGTGAAATCTGGTGCGTCAGTGAAACTGGTTTTGTCTTGCAGACTGAAAGGAGTTTGCCTTGGAATGACCCGTTTGCCAAGTAGCCGACCGGGCGTTTGTTCGGAGTGATCCGGCGGGCGAAGCCCCGGAAGGTGAAGGCGCGAGCCGCAACGAAAGTGAACCCATACACAGCCTCGTTACACCAAGTGAGAGCGGCCAATCCGTCAGATAGGACCAAGCCCGCACGGACGGTCAAGCAGCGGGTAAACGCAGCCGTCCGGCTCTCCGGGGTCAAAGGGGGCGGCGCGTGTCTAAAGACAACATCAGGAACTGAGAGATCTCATC
>JBBQQZ010000261.1:0-5728 GCA_038215325.1 Tepidisphaerales bacterium
CGTTAGAGGTCAGTTATGCGGCGAATCCATGACGCGCCGTGCGAACAGATCGCTCGGCAACTTGATTCCGCGGTGTTCGATGCGGTCGGCGCACTTGGGACGAATGCCGTTGCACAGGAAGTGCCCGACGGCATGGCCGTCGCCATCGACGCCCTTCTGTTCGAACGTGAACAGATCGTGCATCTGGATCTGATCGCCTTCCATGCCGCAGATCTCGGTGACGCGGGTCACGCGGCGCTTGCCACCCACCAGGCGGTTGGCCTGGATGATAAGGTTGATCGCGCTGGAGACCTGCGACCGCAGCGCCCGCTGCGGGATGTCGTAACCCGCCATCGCGACCAGTACTTCCAGTCGCGACATGGCGTCGCGCGGGTTGTTGGCGTGGATGGTGGTCATCGAACCGTCATGGCCGGTGTTCATCGCCTGGAGCATGTCCAGCGTTTCGCCGCCGCGACACTCACCGATGATCACGCGATCGGGACGCATACGCAGACAGTTCTTGACCAGGTCTCGGGCGTTGACTTCGCCGCGGCCTTCGGTGTTGCTCGGACGCGTTTCCAGGCGCACGACGTGCGGCTGCTGGAGCTGCAATTCGGCGGCGTCTTCGATGGTGATGACGCGTTCTTCGGTCGGAATATATCGGGACAGACAGTTCAGCAGGGTCGTTTTACCCGAGCCGGTACCGCCTGAGATGATGATGTTGCACCGCGACTGCACTGCGGCGGCGAGGAAGTCCATGACGCCGGGGGGGAAGGCCCCGTGGCGGATCAAGTCTTCCAGTTGCAGCGGCTTGGAGCCGAAGCGACGAATCGACATCGCCGGCCCGTCGAGCGCCAGCGGCGGAATAATCGCGTTCACGCGGCTGCCGTCGTTGAGGCGGGCGTCGCACATCGGCTGGGTTTCGTCGATACGACGACCCACCGCGCCGACGATGCGGTCAATGATCTGCCGCAGGTGCATGTTGTCGCGGAAGCGAACGTCCGACAGTTCGATGCGGCCGCGACGTTCGATGTAGACGCGGTCGAAGCGGTTGACCATGATGTCCGAAACCGCCGGATCCTTTAGCAGCGTTTCGAGCGGGCCAAGGCCGAACGTCTCGTCCATCACCTCGTCCATGAGCTTTTCCTGCTCGTTGGACGACAGAAGGCCTTTTTCGTTCTGGCAGAGTTCCTTGATCAGCAGTCGCACTTCCTGACGGACGACGTCCGGGGGCATGGCCCGCATGCCCTGCATGTCCAGGCGCTCGACGAGCTGTGCGTGGATCTTCACCTTCAACTGCGACATGTAGACCTGTCGCTCGCTGGGGGGTGCCGGAGCGACGATGCTCGGGCGCGTCGGCGCCACGAGCGGACGCGATACCATCGCCTCCGGCTTCACGGCCGCGATGCCGGCGGGGATCGCGACCGCCGGTTCGGCATCGGTGGTCGGCGTTGCGGGTGTACGGCTGAAAAGTCCCATATTTACTCCAACAGCTTCTGCGGGAACTGACGTCCTCGCCTGGATCGGTCGTCTATCAGGCGGCTTGCGACAACTGCTTGCCCATCAGCATCTGTCCGAAATCGGCGATGCACTGGCTGATCTCGGCCCGGGGAGAGCTGACGACGAACGGTTCGCCGTAGTTGATCGCCGCGATGGCGGTTTTGAAGTCGTTCGGGATCAGCCAACTGATCTTCAGGCCCAGCGCCCGTTCGACTTCCGCCGGATCGATGTCCCAGCCCTTTTTCACAAAGCGGTTCACGACGATCTTGATCTTCGAGCTTTCGATGCCCATGCGCCGCAAAGCCGCGACGAACCGCTCGGCGTTCTTTGCCGACGGCACGTTCAACTGCATGACGATGATGTTCGTGTCGGCGGCCTGAAGCGTGGTGGCGTACATCGGGTCGACGCTCATGGTCGAGTCGATCACCACCGCGTCGAACATGCGTCCAATGATGTTAAACAGGCGCACGAGGCCGGGCTGACTCACGCGCTGCGTGTCTTCCATCAGGTCGGGACGCGACAGGATGGCGACGTTGGTCTTCTTGTGTACCGCCAGCGCGTTGTCCAGCAGTTGCCGGTCAACGCGTTCGGCAGACTGCATGACGTCGGCGATCGTGTACCGCGGGCGCATATCGAAGTAACCACCCACTCCGCCGCAAACCAGGTCCAGGTCGAGCAGCGCGGTCTTGCGCGTTTGGCCGATCGACGCGGCAAGGTTGCACGCGATGGTCGTCGAACCGCACCCGCCGATGGTGGGGATAATGTTGATGAGCTTGGCCCGCTTGCCCATGCCATGGACCGAAGCCAGGCGTTCCAGGGCGGCGGTGAACTTCTGTTCGGCGATGGGGAGCGGCACGAATTCGCGCACGCCCAGGTGCATCGCTTCCATCAGCAGATTCGGATCGAGGATCTGGCTGAGGACGAAGAAGCTGACGTTGTGATACTGCCGGGGAAGGTGGCCGACTCGACGGAGGTTTTCCATCGCACCGGGGTCAAGATTGATGACCACCAGTTGGGGGGCATCGCCTCGTGAAAGGAGGGCGTCGAGCTGATCGACGTTCGGCAGTTGTGCGCTGACCGTAAGGCCGAAGGTCGTCAGGAAGCTCACCATCTCCTGGCGGTTCACTTCATCCGGATCGACGATGACACAGTTTAATTGCACATGCATAGGACACTTCCCGACTTACCTGACCAAGGGATACGGACCACTACTACTACTTGCTATCGGTCGATGCGACGGCGGGCTGAACCTGCTTCGGCTCCTGCCCGTCATCGAACCCGTTCGGGCCGACGAATCGCGGAGCGGGCGCGGGAATCTCCTTGCCGTCCGGACCCTTGGTGTGCGAGCCACCGAGGTCGCCGAAGCCGTACAGTTCTGCTTCGTTCGGGTAACGCCAGTCCGCGCCGGGGAGGGCGGGAACCTGGCCGGGGTTCATCGCCTGGGCCAGCTTGGGCGTCACGAGGATCACCAGTTCGGTTTCAGAGCGAGAGTAGGTCACGCTGCGGAACATCGCGCCGATGATCGGCAGGTCCGCCAGACCCGGTGTGCCGGTGCTCTTGGCATCCACGCGGCGCTGCAACAGACCTGCCAGGGCGAGCGTCTGGCCTTCGGCCATCTCGACGATCGACTGCACCTTGCGGGTGCGAATGCCGGGGACCGGTTGCCCGCCGACCGAGGTGCTGTTGTTGTAGTCCAGTTCAGACACTTCCGGATTCACCTTCAGGCGAATGCGACCGTCGCCAAGGACAACGGCATTATATTTCAGGCGCACGCCGAACTCTTTGTATTCGATAGTGATGGTGGTGCTCCCGCCTGCGCCCGCCTGGGGCACGGGAATCGGGATTTCACCACCGGCGAGAAACTCGGCGTCTTCGCCGCTGATGGCGACGAGATTCGGTTCCGCCAGCGTGCGGGCAAGGCTGTTGGACTTCATCGCCGACAGGAACGCTTCAAACAGCGTTCCACCGATGTTGCCGGAGGCGAAGAGCGAGACGGTGGGGTCGATGGTGTAGTCCTGGCCTTGGGCCAGCGCGCCGATCGGACTGCCGTTGCCGCCGTTGATCGTGCCGATCTTCGTGCGACCGTCGGTGAACAGACCGCTGAAGCCCAGCTCGTTGCTGGCGGCGCGGGACATTTCAATGAACTGCACCTGGAGCACGATCTGCTGGCCGCCGCCGATTTCCAGGAAGTTGATGACCAGAGGCGAATAGGCCTTGGCGACGCGTTCGGCCTGCTCGGCGACCTTCAGGTTCGGGACGCGGCCCTTGAGCGTGACCTGCCCGTTCAGCACGTCAACGCTGATCGGCGCGTCGGGGAACATCCGCTTGAACTCGTCGCGAAGCGCGGCGATATCAAAATCCACGCTGACGTCGATCACCTGGCTCTGCTCGGCTTCGTCCCAGATGATGATCTGGGTCGTGCCGAACTTCTTGCCCGTGACCAGCAGCGTGGTCGGACCGACCGCGGTAACGTCGGCGATCTCAGGCTGCCCGACGCTGAACCGCTTGTACTTCTCTTTCGTGGTGACGACGGCGGTCTTGTTAATCGCCAGCGCCAGCTTGCCACTTTCCAGCCCCGTTTCCACCAGCGCCGCGCCGGGTTGGGCGGTGGGAGTGAAGGAGACCGTCTCCATCGGCTGGTTCGGATTGGCGGGCGTCTGCTGCGCGATACTCGTGCTCACGAGTCCGCACATCATCATCGCCGTCCACCGGACTGCCTGCTTCAGGACCGATTGATTCTTCGTTTCAAGTCGCATCGGATGCCTCATCTCGCAAAGGCGTCGAGCCAGCGAACGTGCTGGTGTGACGCGGGTATGTGTCGTGTTTATTTGTTCGTATCGACGCCGCTGAAGATCGAGTCGAACTCGCTCTTAAGCTCCGGCTTCTTCGGAGCCTTCGGCTGGATTTCAAACGTCTGGGTCGACTGCTGACCCGCCTTGATGATCTCCACGGTCCAGTTCTGCTTCTGCTGCGGGGACTGGCTGATGGAGGTCGGCTGCGTGGTCGCGGGGGTGAAACTGGTGTTCTGCGTGCCGGCTTCGGCGAACGGGTCGCCACTGGTGTCGGCATTGCCTTTCAACTCGGCGATGGTGATCCCGTCGCTCTGGCTGGTGCTGGTGTCCTTGCCGTTGCGAAGCACCAGCCGAACGCGGGTGCTGCTGGTCGCCAGTTCAAGCTTCTCGGCCTGTTCGGGCGTGCAAAGCAACGTGATCGTGCGGGCCTGCTCGACCGGCTGCCCCGGCTGAGGCGGAACCGCAGGCCCGGTGCGTCCACCGACCGCGAACACCAGGATGTTCTCCAGCACGGTCTTGGACAGCGGCTTGCCGTCGCTCTGGATCGTTCCGACCACGTCAACCTTGCAGGTGGGCTGGATGAAGCCCGCCACGCCGGAGACGTCGTTGATTTCGAGGGTAATCGCACGCATGCCCTTGGGCAGCGTGGCCCCGACGCCCATGCCCGATCCTTCTTCCGCAAGCAGCGACGCGAAGAGCGGCTGGTTCGGGGAGAGCGACACCTTGGTGACGCGGTTGATCAACTGATCCGGCGTCAGGAAGGCACCGATCGGCATATCCGCGGCATCCACCTTGCCGAGCTTAAGGTGCTCGGCGGTCAGGGTCGTGCCGGGGTCAATCTCGCCGGCGGCAACGACGATCGGCGTCAGATGCGCCGTCGACTGCTGTTCGGCAGGCTGACTAGAAATAACGCTCATCGCCATGCGCGCTGCGATCAACCCAAGGACGATCGCGACTGCCAGCGGTAACCAAGCTTTCCAATTCATAATCAATCTCCGTGAGACACGTTCCGGATACATCACTAGTTTCGACCGTGCGACATATCCGGTTTAGGAGGGCAATCAAAAATTTTCCTGGGCGTGGTTGTAGGACGTGGCTCGTGTGGCGTGATAATCGCTGCGTGAAAACGAGAAAGCCCACCCGCAAGGGGTGGGCTCTTTCTTTCACGTTACACTCGTCACGCAACAGGGGTCGCGAATCAGCCTTCTTTCCGCATCGTGGTCTGGCCCTTCACGATCTTACTGGAACCGATGATCCCGATCGGGCGAATACCGACCACGCTCCAGGTGGCCTCCACCTTCACCAGAATTGCCGTCCCTGCGGCCGTGGAGCCGCTGAGGGTGATGTCGGCGGTGTCAGTCGAGTTACGCACGGCGGTCGTGTTTTTATTGGATGCGATCCCCGCAGCGCTCATTGAGTAATTCACAGCTGTCGTGACGTTCGAATTGAGCGACCCG
>JBBQQZ010000262.1:0-5725 GCA_038215325.1 Tepidisphaerales bacterium
GGTACCGGATTGGGCGACGTCTTGGCCGAAGGCTTCGTACACCGTTGATTGCGTCACCGCGGATGAGTAGTCGCTCAACGCCACCGTGTGGCCGACCGCGTTGTAGACGAAGAACTCGACCGAGTCGGGGTCGCTGCTGACGATGTCATCCGAATAGAGCACCGGCCAGAAAAGCGGGACAATCCCGCTTTGGTTCCTGATCCACTTTACGCCGCCGATGGCGGGAGGATTTGGATGGACTTTCCTGGTCCCTTGAAGCGGATGTCGAGCGTTCCGCCGGCGGCGCGGGCGATCGCCATCAGGGTGGAGAGTTTCATATCCTTCTGGCGTTCCAACTTCGCGACCGCCGGCTGGGTCACGCCGAGCGCGTCGGCGAGCTGTTTCTGCCCGAGCATCGCCGATTTGCGAATGCGTTTCACGGCACCGGCGGCTTCGATTTCGGCCTTGTAAACATCCGCCCGCGACCGTGCGGATTTGCGTACGGCGGGGGAAACGGAGTTCAGAATTGATGTCAAAGACTTTGCCATGGTCTATCCTTTGTTTGGTTTGAGCGACTTGAGGTATGCTTCAAACAACGCATCGGCCTTGGCGATAAGTGCCAGAACCCTCTGAATAACCCAGGCTGTTGCGCAAGTTGTCATCCTGAGGTACTCCGAAGGATCTTGTCGGCACGCAAAAGGCCGGCAAATCACGTAGTCGAGTAGATGCTTCGGGGTATCTCAGCATGACATTCTGGAGATAATCAGGTTATTCAGAGGACTCAATTGTCGAAAGTGGGTGTCGGTTCCACGGTCCACGGCATTCGCCAATTATAACTCTTGAGTTATACTTCGTCAATGCCCTTGTTCCTTCCGCTTGCGTGAACGCTGTCTTCGGGGCGTTTGTTGCCGGCGTGCGGCGTGCGGGTTTGATCGGATCGATCCGCTCGACTATCACTTCGGATCTAACACGAGGAATTGACAATGGAACTGAAACTGGCACGGAGTTTGTGGGGCGTTGAGCTTTCCTGGGAGGCATCCTTTCCGCGCTTGCGGGAGGAAGGCTTCAAGCTGATCGAAACCGGTCTTCCGGGCGAGGCGGATGAGGCGCGATTTCAATCGCTCCTGTCGGCCAACGGGTTTGACTACATCGCGATGGCGTTTACGGGCGGATCGACGGTGAAGGAGCACGTCGAATCGTTCCGGAAGCAGTTGGACCGGGCTATGAAGATGGGCGCGGTGCAGTTGACCGTTCACAGCGGGTCGGATGCCTTCAGCGCGGCCGACTGCGAGGCGTTTTATACGGAGATCGTCGCGATCGAGAAGGACGCGAAGATCCCGGTTGGTCACGAGACGCATCGCGGCCGGGTGTTTTTCAACCCGTGGGTGACGCGGGACGTGCTGACGAAGTTCGACTCGCTCAACCTCTGCTGCGACTTCTCACACTGGGTCTGCGTGGCAGAGCGGTTAAACTGGGACGACGCGGACGGATCGATCCTGAAACTGTGCGCCCAGCGCGCGATTCATATCCACTCCCGCGTGGGCTACGAAGAAGGCCCGCAAGTGCCCGATCCGTCCGCGCCGGAATACAAAAACCACGTCGAAGCACACTTGAAATGGTGGGAAACGATCTGGGCGGCCCAGAAAGCGCGAGGCGACAAGGTCAGCACCGTGACCCCGGAATTCGGCCCGCCCGGATACATGCACACGCTCCCGCACACCAACGTGCCGGTGGCGAATCTGTGGAACGTCTGCAACTGGATCGCGGCGAAAGTAAAAGAACGGTTTCAAGGCTAAAGCCGAATGTCGAGTGCCAAATGACGAATGTCGAATGAGAAGACTCGCCCCCATTCGACATTCGTCATTCGGCACTCGACACTTCCTCATATGTGGTTCGACACTGCCCCCAACGATCAGTGGACTGACGCGATCGCGCATTTGCGTCGCGATCGGGTGCTGCGCCGATTGATCGATAAGGTCGGCCCTTGCACGCTCAAGCCGAGGCGGAACAGCTATTTGAAGCTGGTGCAGTCGATCCTCAGCCAGCAGGTGAGCGTGAAGGCGGCGGCTTCGATGTATCTGAAGCTGGCGAAACAGATGCCCGCCAAACGCGTTTCGCCTGCCAACGTGTTGGCGTTTCTGACGACTGCGGACGAGGAGACGATCAAATCGTGCGGGCTGTCGCGTCAGAAGCGGGGGTATATTCACGATCTGTCGCAGCGGTTTGCGTCGGGTGAGATCAAGCCGGCGCGGTTTTCGAAGCTGAGCGACGAGGAATTGATCGCCGAATTGACGCAGATCAAGGGGATTGGGCGCTGGACGGTGGAGATGCTGTTGATTTTCGGGCTCAATCGACCTGATCTGTGGCCGGTGGATGATCTGGGATTGCAGGAGGCGATCCGGCATCACTTCAAGCTCCCCGCGCGGCCTAAACCGAGGGAAATCCTGAACTTCGCCGACAAATGGCGGCCTTACCGGAGCATCGCGACGTGGTATTTGTGGCGCGCCCCGAAGGAAACTGGGAAGGTCCGGTAATTTGGGAAAGCTTAGGCACTTGTCAGGTCGGGCACTTGTCCGCACGATAGCTAAGTAACGAGGGTGCGAACTGCGCGCCTGTTTTTGACGTGGACTGATTGGAAGGAAACGCCATGAAGGGCATCGTACTCGCCGGCGGGGCCGGGACGCGGTTGTATCCGCTGACCACCTGCATCAGTAAGCAGCTATTGCCGGTCTATGACAAGCCGACGATCTATTACCCCTTGTCCGTGCTGATGTTGGCGGGGATCAAAGAGATATTGGTCATCTCCACGCCGCGCGATCTTCCGATGATCCGCATGCTGCTCGGCGACGGCAAAGACCTGGGCCTGCGCCTGGAATATCGCGAGCAGGCCGAACCCAAGGGAATCGCGCAGGCGTTTACGATCGGCGCGGATTTCATCGGCAACGATGCCGTCTGCCTCATCCTCGGCGACAACATCTTCTACGGCCACGACATGACGGGGCTGCTGGAAAAATCCGCCAGCCTCAAAACCGGCGCCGAAGTCTTCGCCTACCAGGTGAAAGACCCGGAGCGCTACGGCGTGGTCGAGTTCGACAAACAGTTCAAAGCCCTCAGCATCGAAGAAAAACCGAAACAGCCCAAGAGCAACTGGGCCGTCACCGGGCTGTATTTTTACGACGCCTCGGTCGTCAGCATCGCGCAGAACCTGAAACCGTCGCCGCGAGGCGAGCTTGAGATCACCGACGTCAACCGCGCCTATCTCGCCCGCGGCGATCTGCACGTGCAGACCATGGGTCGCGGCGTCGCGTGGCTGGACACCGGCACGTACGATTCGCTGCTCAGCAGTTCGCTGTTCGTCCAGACGCTGGAAGAACGGCAGGGGCTGAAGGTGGCGTGTATCGAAGAGATCGCGTTCTCCAAGGGCTTCATCGGCACGGCCGAGATGCAGAAGCTGTGCGACAAGGCGGGCAAGAGCGATTACGGCAACTATCTCCGTCGCGTGCTGGCGGATGCGACGAAGTGAAAACAGTGTCCACTAATCCTCACGAATCGACACGAATGAAGAACGCTCTTGTTTCTGCATTCGTGAAGATTCGTGAGGATTAGTGGATCGTCCTTATCTGGAAACAACATGACCACGATCCTCGTCACCGGCGCCGCCGGATTCATCGGTAGCAACTTTGTCCGCATGCTTGCCAAGCGTAAGGAGCCGGTGAAGCTTATCGCGTTCGATAAATTGACCTACGCCGGCAATCTGGCGAATCTATCGGATCTGCTCGGCGAGCACGTCATTTTCGTCAAAGGCGATATCTGCGACGAATCCGCCGTCACCAAGGTGATTGACGAGCATCAGATCACGCAGATCGTCCACTTCGCGGCCGAGTCGCATGTCGATCGGTCGATCCTCGGGTCAGGCCCGTTCGTGCAGACCAATGTCGTCGGCACGCAGGTGCTGCTCGATGTCGCCAAGGCGAAGAAGATCGAGAAGTTCCTCTACGTCAGCACCGACGAGGTCTACGGTACGCTCCCGGAAGACCAGCCGGAGGTGAAGTTCACCGAGGAAACGCCGCTCCAGCCCAATTCGCCTTACTCGGCATCGAAGGCCGGTGGCGACTGCCTCGTGCGGTCGTACTTCCACACGTTCCATATGCCGGTGCTGACCACCCGTTGCAGCAACAACTACGGGCCGTACCACTTCCCTGAAAAGCTGATTCCGCTGTTCGTCACCAACCTGATGGAAGGCAAGCAAGTTCCCCTCTACGGCGACGGCAAGAACGTCCGCGACTGGCTTTACGTTGAAGACCATTGCGACGCCATCTACACCGTGCTGCAAAAGGGCACCTTCGGCGAAGCCTACAACGTCGGCGGGAACAACGAGATGACGAATCGGCAGATCACCGAGACGATCCTGAAGGCGATGGACAAGCCGTGGGAGCAGTTCGTCAAATACGTCCAGGACCGTCCCGGCCACGACCGGCGCTACGCGATCGACGCCAGCAAGATTAAACGCGAACTCGGCTGGGAACCGAAGTACCGCTTCGATTCCGCGATCAAAACCACGATCCAGTGGTACCGCGACAACGAAAAATGGTGGCGCGACATCAAGAGCGGCGACTACCTCAAGTACTATCAGGCGCAGTACGCCTCGCGCTAATCGGCGTCTGAGTGCGTGTTGGCGACATTTCCTCGCCCGGGGTTCAACCTTTGTCCTGCTTCGGTGGTAGGCTATGGTAGTTCGCCTTCGGGAGATTGAATGTCCGCCACCGCATCGCCTACGCCCGCCTCGCAGCCCCAACCACAGAACGAGCAGTTCGTCCAGCAGCTCGGCCAGATCAAGCAGAAGCTGCTCGGCGAGATCCATAAAGTCATCATCGGCCAGGATCAGGTCATCGAACTGCTCTTGTGCGCCATGTGCGCTCGCGGCCACTGCCTGATCGTGGGCGTGCCGGGCCTCGCCAAGACCTTGCTCATCTCCACTCTGGCCAAGGTGCTGAAGCTGAACTTCAACCGCATCCAGTTCACCCCCGACCTGATGCCCGCCGACATCACCGGGACCGACATCCTCGAAGACGCCGGCGACGGCAAGCGGTCATTCCGGTTCGTCAAAGGCCCGGTCTTCGCGAATATCATCCTGGCCGACGAAATCAACCGCACGCCGCCCAAAACCCAGTCCGCGCTCCTCCAGGCGATGCAGGAATACCAGGTCACCGCCGGCGGGCGAACGTACACGCTGGAGCCGCCTTTCTTCGTCCTGGCGACACAAAACCCGGTGGAGCAGGAAGGGACGTATCCGCTGCCCGAAGCGCAGCTCGACCGGTTCATGTTCATGGTCAACATCGGCTACCCCTCGAAGAAAGAGGAGCGCGAGATCGTCCGCCGGACGACGATGGACCTGACCGACGAACCGCAGCCGGTCCTGAGCGCCCACGACATCCTGGCGATCCAGAAGGTCGTCCGAAAGTTGCCCGTGAGCGATCACGTGGTTGACTACGCCGTCTCGCTCGCCCGCGCCACCCGCCCGAAAGAGCCCGGTGCCGCCGAGTTCGTCAACGACATGCTCACCTGGGGTGCGGGTCCGCGCGCGGCTCAGTACCTCGTGCTGGGCGCCAAGGCCCACGCGCTGCTCAATGGCCGGCTCAATGTGAGCTGCGACGACGTGCGCTGGGTCGCCAAGCCGGTGTTGCGACATCGCCTGTTCACGAACTTCAACGCCGACGCCGAAGGCATCGGCGCGGATCGCGTGGTC
>JBBQQZ010000263.1:0-5710 GCA_038215325.1 Tepidisphaerales bacterium
TGGAGTTTTTGGTTGGCGAAGCCGGCCCAGGCGAGGCTGGTGGTGCAGTCGAGCGGGCCGTCGAGGGGTTGGCCGAGGCCGTTGGTGATGATGACGCCGGCTTCTTCCGCTACCAGCAGCGTGGCGCAGTCGTACGGGTGAACGCACAGTCCTTCGGATTGAGGCAGGCACTTGTAGAAGATCGGGCGCAGGTCGGCGTTGAAGCGGTCGTGGCCGACGATCAGCTCGTAAAACTGTCCGCCGGTGCTGATGTACTGGTCTTCGAAGACCATCGCCTTGGTGATATCCGCAGGACCCAGCAGGTGCGCGACGATGTGCTCCATCAGTTCGCCTGCCAGCACCTTGGTTCCGGGGAAGAAATTGACGACCGACGCGAACCCGTGCTTGATCGTCTCAGCGCGGCTGGCACCGAACTTCAGCGGTTCGGTTGCGCCGGTGCGCAGGTCCACGCGATGCCCGTGGGCGCCCCGGCCTTTGATCGCCCAGAGGACGTCGGACTGGCCCATCTTGCTCGTGGGCAGTTCGGTCATGACGGCCACTTCGATATCGCGCAGTCGCGTGTTCGCGCCCTTGTTCGGTGCAACCCCCGCGAGCGCCCACGCCGGCCGCTTGTCGTACATGATCCCGCGCGTGCCGTCGATTGGATCAACGATCACGCGGATATGCGCGTCGGCTTCCTTCGTCCCGTGCGGGAACACGACGTTGCCTTCGTTCCCGTCCTTATCCAGCATCCCCTCGGCGATCAGCACCAGCGGCGTGGTCTTGGCCCACTCCTCGCAAAACGCCTCCAGGATCGGATCGACCTCAGCATCAATCGCATAGATCGTATCCGCGGCGGTGGTGTGGCTGACCGCGTGCAGCTCCTGCTTGCTGCGGGCCGCGATGAGCGTGTCGCGGACGGCGGTCTGGAAATCGATGAGGCGGGCGAGGATGGAGGGGTGATCAAGCGTCATTTTTGTTGTTTCCGTGTTTTCGGGAGAAAATATCAACGATGTCTTCGGCAAGGTACACGCGGTTTCGCTGCTGGCCTGTGACTTCGCGAAGGATCTGAGCCTTGAGAAGCTTGTCTATGACGCGTAGCGCGCTCTGCGGCGTGATCTTGAGAACGGTCGCCAACCCTTTCGCAGTCACGGCGGGGTCGCCGAAAAGGTGGTCGATCACTTTCGCCAGTAACGCGGAATGACGCGCTAACTGGACCTGATCCATGTAGCGGCAGCGCAGGGCGTCAAGGTCTTGGAGAATGTCCATCGACCGGACGCATTCCAAGCAAACGCAGCGGCTTAAATAGATGATCCAGTCCTTCCATTTGCCTCGGAGGGAGACATCCAGCAAGAGGTCATAGTATTCACGGCGATGCTGTTCAAGCTGCGCGCTGGGATTGAGTAGTGGGATCGGCAGCGATCCATCCTGCATGAGCTGCGCCAGCACCAGCGCGCGGCCGACGCGACCATTCCCATCGTCAAACGGGTGAAGGCACTCGAATTGATAGTGTGTCATCGCTGCCCTCATAATCGCCGGCAGGGTTGCTGGGGCTCGCATGAACATGAGGAGCGCTTCGAGGGACTCTCGCACGCGATGCGGGGGCGCAGGGACGAAACGGGCCTCGTGGATATCGCCGCTCGTTCCGATCCAGTTTTGCAGTTTTCGAAAATCGCCAACCACTTTAGGTGGCGACTTGACGCGATCGAACAGCATGGCCTGCATCTGTCGAAGCAACGCGAGCGTGATCGGGCCACGGGGTATTGCGTCGCAAACGAACTGGAGAAGGCGGAAGTTGTTTTCAACTTCGCGCGCACTCGGGGATTTTTCCTCGATCTCATCGATGAAATCGAACAGCACCAGGGTGCGTACGCCTGCGTAGGTTCGCTCGATCCGGCTGGAGTATTCGGCTTCACGCCGGAGGAACATGCGAATGAGCCGCTCGGGGTGCGGAAATCTGGCGCCCATTCCCGCGAGCCTGCCCAGGCTCGCTTGCGCGTCGCTGACAACGCTGACTAACGCATCGTCCCACTCGATCTTCGGCGGTAACGGCTGGGGGACGAACGCCAATGCGCCGTCAACGGTTTCCACTAATTCCCCGCTTGATTCAGGTAGGAAATCTGCCACGCGCATAAGCGGAATAATAAAATATTTTATTCCGGAATCAAGCATATTTCGGAATAACGCTGCACGTTATTCCGGTTTGAGCAGGTGAAACGGCAGGTCTGATCGCGTCAGCACACAACAGCAGGAATTTGGCGTAAGTACTGCCCCATAATACCCTTGCGACTCATTCGTCCGGACCCAATCGACGACTTTGTCGCTTTCGGTGGTGTCGATGCCAGCGTCGGCGGTCAGGCTCTTGTGGGCGGCGTAGAGGAGGTGGCCGGCTTTGTTGAGTTCGAGGGTGCGGTCGGCACCCACGGCGAGGCCGTGGGCGTTGGTGAGGGCTTGGATGAAGTTCTTCGTGCGGTTGGCACCGAAAACGTGGAAGTCGGTGGCGAGTTGGATGGAGTAGTGGTGGTCGGGTTCGACGTGCAGCGACTTGTCCGCGAGCCGGCCGTGCTGGAGGAGGAAGGCACCGCCCTTGAATGTTTCAGGCAGGAACGGGCGAAAGAATCGGCGGTAGTCGTTCAGGTCGAGATTGGCGAGGTAACCGGCGATCGGGTCGGCGATCAACTCGCGCCCGGCGGCTTGTCCGAGCTGACGCATCTTGTCGAGGATCAATATCCGGCCCATCTCAGCGCCCACACGCAGCCGCGCGAGCTGCTTCGTATGATCCGGATGAGCAGCGACGTCGGCTACGCCAACCTTCACGTCATCCGGGAGCAAGACGGGGATGACGACCGGGTCGGGCTGGCTGCGCACGCCGACCATCTGCTGAGGCGACACCACCAGGCTTGCGATAATCCGGCGCAGCTCCGTCGGCTCATCGACGATCTCCGACAGCACCTGCCGGCACAGCTTCGCGACTTGCAGCAGCGTTTCGCCTTCATACGCGAGATCGGGATCGAGCAGCGCCCGCATCGTGGCAGCGACATGTGAGGCGGGGTCGGAGGTGTCTGCCAGGATCGCGATGTTGCGGCCGATGGATGCGGTCACGTTCTGAAGCATCGGCGCGTCCGCAGAAAGCGCCTGAAGGCTCCGCACGCAACCGACGGCGCAAGCGGCCCATGTAGTGTTGGGGTCTTGGAAGTGCTGCCGCAGTTGATCGGGCGTGGCCTTCGTGATGGCGTCGAGGGGTGCGATCAGCGTGAACGGTTTGTGCTGGTCGAACAGGCCGAAGGAGAAGACCTGAATCTGTCGGTCGTCGCGCGGCTGGATCGCGATCGAGCAGCTTCGATCCGCAGCGGCGGACACGACGGTGGCACCGGTGTAGTCGGAGAAGCCGCCCATGACGTCGATCGGCTCGTACGCCGTGCGGATCGCGATCGGTCGGTCTGCGGTGAAGCTGGCACCCAGTTCGGTGGCGAGGCGCTCGCGGAGGACGATAGCTGGTTCACGGCTGATCGGCACGGGGTGGTGGGGTGTGGGCGGTGGTGGGGGAACTCGCCGGCGCGGACGCGGGGATCGACGCGGGCCTGGTCGTCGTCGCCGGCGCGGGCGATGGCGTTACGATGACGGGAGGCGCGATGACCGGGGGCGTGGAGGTTTTGGGCTCGGCCTTTTCACCTTCGATGATCAGCCGGTCAAAGAACCGTCCTCCGCCGGTGAGTTCGAACATTGAGGTGAGCACGTACGATTCGCCCGGTCGGATGTCGTCGTAGGCGAGTTGGAAGATGTACGCGCGGTTGACGCGGTTCCATCGGGCCCGCTGGTCTTCGATGCTGTCGAGCCGGCCTTCCCACGGTGCGACGACGCGCGTGCCGCGCGGGTCAGGGTTGTAGGCGCGATACGTATACAGCTCGAAGATGATCCGGCCGGAGGCTTTCGTCGGGTCGCCGAACTGGTCCTGGATTTCCAGCACCACTTCGATCCCGTCCGGTTTGCCGTCGCCGGTCCAGTCGCGCACCTGCGTGAAGACGGGCTGAATCCGCATCCCCGTCGGGCCGAACAGCATCTGGTCCAGCGGCGTGCGCGTGACATTCTGCGGCATATCGCTCGCACACCCGGCGACCATCAAACACAGCAAAAAGCACGCTACAGTTCGACCCATGCGGGCGAATGTAGAACTGCCGGGCGAGGGTGTCAAACGGCGGAGGTTTTGCTTGTGACTGCGGCGTGGCAGAACGTATACTCCCGGCATGGCCCGGATTGACATCGAACTTCCTGACGATGTGCTGACGCGAGACGGCGATCGAGCACGTGAACTAGGCTTTGCGTCGCTCGAAGCCTACTACGCCGCACGCCTGTCGTTGGACGACCCGGAGCTTGCCCCTAATGGATGGGGCGAGTCGCCGGAGATTGAAGCCTTGCTAGAACGCCGCATGAAGGGCGACTTTGTTCCCTGCACCGACGAACTTGTAGAAGACATCAAGCAGAAATTCCTCGAAACTCGTCGTTCCAAAACCGCATGAACGAATGCGAACTTCACATTTCAGTCGAAGCGTCCGACGATGTGTACCAGATCATGAGGTACCTTGGCGAACATGCCAGCGATGATCTGGCGCTTGATTTTCACGACAAATTTCGCGACGGCCTGCGGAAACTGAAGCAAGAGCCAAAAATCGGTAAATTCCGTTTCCCGCAGTCTCGGAAGTATAAAAATGTCCGGACGATCGAACTCAAGCGATTCAAAAACCACCTGATCCTGTACACCTTTGACGACCGCGAGGTTCGTATCCTCGCGGTTCAGCACAGCGCGAGAAATCTGCCCAGCACTCTCCGCGACCGCGTCTGATCACCGCGCCCGCTGGTATTGCGGCTTGGCCGACAGGTCCAGCAGTTTCGCCCAGGCGCGGATCACCTGCACCGCCAGCATCGAGATCGGCAAGAGCGACAGGATCACCAGCGCCCATCGCCATCCGACGTATCCGAGCACGAACGACGCGTCGTAGACGATCAGCCACAGCAGCCCGTACAGCATCATTGATCGGCCGGCGGTGCGGGGGTCGTTGGTGCGCACGTGGATGACGATCGCCAGCACGACGAACACCACCACGCTCGCGGCCACGTACAGCAGGGCGTCGGAAATAAACAGCGCCTGCCGCCAATCCACGCCGTTCAGGCGACGCTCGATCAGCAAGGCGATCAGCGTCGCGATGATCAGCAGCAGTCCGCCCATCACCGGGATCCAGTGCTTCCACTTCAGTCGCGGGCGCTTGCCTTCCAGCCGATAGCAGATCGTCGAAAGCACCGTTACGTGTACCAGCAGCAGCAGCGCGTGCCATGGGATCGCCAGGTTCGGCGCCGCCGTCGCGGCGTGGAAGAAGCGGATCAGGCCGAGCGAGATCAATCCGAGCGGAACGAGGTATTTCCCGGCAAAATCGTAAAACACGATCAGCAGCATTGTCCACGCGACGAGGAGCAGGCTGATCCACTGTCCGTGTTTCAGGATCGCCATCCACGCCCCGCCGCCGAGCGCGACCAGTGCCAGCGCGAAGCAGATCCCGTGCGCGGTTCGCACGCTGATGCGTCCGGAGGGCAAAGGCCTTCCCGGCGCGATCTGCGAATCGCGCCGCCGGTCGATCAGGTCGTTCAGCGACATCCCGAAGGTGTAAAGACCGACCGACACCATCGTCATCGCCACCGCGTACCAGAATGGGATCGGCTCGCGCGTCGCGTGCTGCTG
>JBBQQZ010000264.1:0-5705 GCA_038215325.1 Tepidisphaerales bacterium
CCGCACGACGTTCGTTGTCGCGCACCGGCTGAGCACGATCATGCGGGCCGACTGCATCCTGGTGATCGATCAGGGGAATGTCATCGAGCGCGGTACGCACCAGGAATTGCTCGCCCAAGGCGGCAAGTACGCCCATCTGTACGAGCAGTTCTCCACGCAGCACGAATAGCCCACGCCCGATAACGCCATTTCTTCGCTGCGATCATTAACCGCATTGCGCTACGCGACGAACTATGAATGAGGCCTGAATCCGCCGGCGCGATTTGCTTGCCGGCGGGATGTATTGGACACCGCGTAGATGAGGCGTTGCAGGGTGCGAGAGAAATCGCAATGCGACGCGGGTCAATTTTAAGGATAGGACAATGTTGCAGAAGCTAAACAGCAATCGTCGCGGCGCGACGATGGTGTACGCGATGTTCGGCACTTTTGCGCTGGCCTCTTTCGCGGCGTTGACCGTGGACTGGGGTCGCGTGCAGGTGGTCAAGACCGAGTTGCAGTCCGCCGCCGACGCGGCGGCACGGTACGCGGCATCGGGCCTTCAGAACGACATCGGCGGCACCTCCGCCGCCTACGGGAATGCCGCTGCGGTCGTCGCCCAGAACACTGCCGACGGCAGATCGATCAACTTTGATCAGGCGAACGATGTCGAAATCGGCGTCTGGAACTCCACCACCCGGACCTTCGTCGCCACCCGCAATCTGAATCTCGCCAATGCGGTTCGCGTGACGCTCCGCTGCGTAAAGTCACGTGGGTCGGCGGTGCCGATGACGTTCCTGGGGCTGCTGGGCAAATCGTCGAGCGACGTGAGCGCCACCAGCATCGCGATGGCCGACTTCAGCGCCGCCGCAGGCGGCGCGGGCATGGGCCGGTACGAATACTTCGTCCCCGCGACCAGCAATCCGTGGCTCTCGGGCATGCCCTCGGGCACCAAGGCGAACGCCGGAAACCCGGCCAACAACCCCGACTACGCCGGCACCAACCACATCGACGACGGCATTAGCAAGCTGTGGAACCTCGGCAATGCCGTCCTCGACCTCAGCTTCAACGGCCGAGGCAATGGAAGCGATGATTCGAACGTAGACGTCAGCCAAGGCAACTGGTCGCAGTGGGGCGACTACTCGAAGAAGAAGGGTTCGCCCATCGAGGCCGGCTCGATCAAGGTCAACCCCGGCTCGAGCATCAACTTCGACGGCGTGAACGGCGGCGCGAATAACAGCTCCGGCGGAACCAAGTACAACGGCGACGGCAACACCGGCTGGATCATCAGCAACTTCAACGGCGACGAGAACGGCATCGCCGACGTTAGCATGCCGATCAATGCGGTCGTCGGCGTTTTCCTTAACGACGACAAGCCGACCAAGGGTTCTACGCCCGAATCACTGGATTTTAGCTCCAGCACCTCCCGCGATTTCAACACGCTGGCACCCGAGCTCAAGCAGCCCTTCTTCATCGGTGATGGCCGCACCAGCCAGGGTGAAATCCAGCAGTTCGTCGTCCCCACCGGCGCGACGCGGCTCTACATCGGCACGATGGACGGCTACGAGTGGAACAACAACGTCGGCGGCTTCTTCGTGACCGCCCACGCGACCGCCAAAGTGGTGATGGTCAAATAGGCCCAAAAACCCTCGCCGCCGTGGTGTGACGGGAACCCACTCCGCCCGTTCCATTCCAATCGCAGGCAGCGGCACGATTTCGATGGGCGACTGAGCGGCAATGCCGCTTGTCATATTCTCGAAAGCAGTACCAGCATCAGCACCACGACGCCGTTGTTCATCGCGTGTGCGGTGATCGGCGCGATCAAACTGCCGCGCCATTCGCGAAGCAGTGAGAGGATGCACGCGATCGTCAGCAGGGTCGGGATCGCCAGCCACCCCTGCGGATGGATCGCGGCAAAGATCAGTCCGCTGATCACCGCGCTGGCGAACATGCCGAACCGCGCCCGCAGGTGCGTCAGCAGCAGACCGCGGAACATCAGCTCCTCCGTGATCGGCGCGAAGACGGCCGCGAGCAGGAAGATCCAGAGGGGGTTGGTGCCGACGATCTCGCCGACGATCGGGTGAGACGCCTGCTCGCTGCTGAATCGCTGGAGCAGCACCACCACCCCCATCGACGCTGCCAGGATCGGCAGGCACGCCAGATAGCCGACGATCCCGCAACCGATCTCCGTAAACACACCCTTGCCCGCGTGCAGGCCGACGTCGCGGCGATACGTCTGCCAGTCCGTCCCGCGAATCACCGGCCAGTACGCGGCAAACAGGATCGGCAGGCAAAGCGGCAACACTTTCAGCGGCAAGGACGCGTGCGGCATCACCAGCGATAGCACCACCGACCCGCCGAGGAAAAGCAACAGATAGATCGCGAACGCCTCGACATACACCCCGACCCGCCCCGCCGGGCGGATGAGATTCAGCGTCAACCAGCGGGTGACCAGGAGAATGATCGCGGTGACGCCCAGCGCCACGCCGATCGCCAGCACCAGCAGGCCCGCGATCAAAAGCACAAACACCGCGACGTAAACGAGGTCGGCCTTCTTGATCGCCGCGTCGCGCGTGTCCGGATCGCGCAGTTTGGCGTACCACGGATGAGCAGCGGCATCGAGCGGGTCGCCGGTGTCAACGAAATCGACCTGGGCCGACAGAAGGGTGGCCGGTTGAGTGGTGGGCTGCGTCGTCGCCACCTCGCGCAGCACCGCCGCAGCGGCGCGTTGGGAGTGGGTCTTGGCCTGGGCTTCAAATTCGGAGAGGAACTGGTTGCGATGATCAGGAAACGCCCGCGCCGCCCCGAGCGTGTATTGCCCGGACATCTGGAACATGATGTCCGGCCCCCCGCCGGTGGTTTCCTCGGGCACGAACCGCTGGCCGACGTGATTGAGCACCGGGAGCGCGATCGCGATCAAACCTATCACGCACCACGCCAACAGGGCGGGAATCGATGACGGACTTGGGATCGGCGGTGGCTGATAGTCGAGTTGAGTCATGCGGAACAGTAGCACGGGCGTCTCGCCCGTGAGCCTTGGAATTCAGAAAACGGGCGGCACGCCCGTTCTACTGGGGTGCATCCGGCGCTGGCGAATCCGTATCCGTCTCGGGCGCGTCCGGCAGGGTTTGCGACGAATCGGTGCCTTCTTCGCCTTCGGCGACGACTTCGCCTTCGACCGGTTCGTCGTCCGCCTTATCGACCCGCGCCATCGCCACGAGCTTGTCGCCGTCGTCGAGGTTGATCAGCTTCACGCCCGCCGCGATTCGGCCGGTCTCGCGGATCTCGCTCACGCGCGTGCGGATGATGATCCCCTTCTCGCTGATCATCATCAGCTCGTCGTCCGGACGCACCAGGCGAACCTGCACAACCTGGCCGTTGCGGTCGTTCGCGTCGATGTTGATGACGCCCTGCGTGCCGCGGCCTTTCTGGGGATAGTCTTCCAGCGGCGTACGCTTGCCGTAACCGTGCGTGCAGGCGGTCAGCACCTGGTACTCGGTGTTCGCGCCGGCGGGGATGATGTTCATGCTCGCCAGGGCGTCGCCGTCGCGCTTGAAGCGCACGCCGATGTTGCCGCCGGCGTTGCGTCCCATCGCGCGGAGTTCGCCTTCGGCAAACCGCACCGCCAGGCCCGACTTGGTACACAGCAGCACATGATCGTGGCCGGAGGTTTCGGCGACGTCGATCAGCGTATCGCTGTCGTCCAGCGCGATCGCGATGATGCCGTTGTTGCGGATGTTGCCGTAGGCGCTGAGCGCCGTCTTCTTCACCACGCCCTTGGCGGTGGCGAACATGAGGAACTTTTCCTCGGCCTCGAAATCCTTGATCGCCAGCACGCTGGCGATTTTTTCGCCTTCCTGGAACTCCAGCAGGTTCGCCACCGACCGGCCGAGCGAGGTGCGGCTCATCTCCGGCACATCGAACACGCGGCGTTCGTAGACGCGGCCTTTGTTGGTGAAGAACAGGAGATAGTCGTGCGTATTGGCGACGAACAGGTGCTCGACGAAATCGCCTTCGCGCGTCTCGCCGCCCTTGATCCCGCGACCGCCGCGGGTCTGGGCGCGGTAGGTGCCGTGGGGAACGCGCTTCACGTAGCCGTTGTGGCTGATCGTGACGACCACGTCTTCCTTCTGGATCAGCTTCTCCATATCCACGATCCCGCCGGCGAACGGATCGATGACCGTCCGGCGATCGTCGCCGTACTTTTCCTTTAGTTCGATCGTGTCGGTCGTGATGATGTCCAGCACGCGGCGTTCGTCCGACAGGATGAGTTGATACTCTTCGATCTCCTCAGCGACTTCACGGTATTCCTTGGTGAGGCGCTCGATTTCCAGCCCGACCAACTGAATCAATTGCAGCCGGCCGATCGCTTCGGCCTGGGCTTGCGACAGCAGGGTGTCGGTCTGGGCGCGGGCGAGCAGTTTTTCGGGGATTTGCGGCGCGAACGGGTGACTCGGCGCGATGCGGAAGGCCCGCTCGCGCAGTTTGGTGATGGCTTCGTCGCGCGTCTTGCTCGAACGGATGAGCCGGACGATCTCGTCGATATCGCACACCGCGAAGATCAGACCTTCGAGGATGTGGGCGCGTTGCAGGGCCTTGCGAAGCAGGAACTTGGTCCGCCGGACGATGACTTCTTTGCGGTGGGCGATGAAGTGCTGGATCATCTCCTTCAGCCCGAGCGTTCGCGGCTGTCGGTTGACCAGCGCGATGTTGATGATGCTGACGGTGATCTGCGCCTGCGTGAATTGGTAAAGCTGGTTGATGACGACGTCGGGATCGGCGTCGCGCTTCAGATCAATGACGACGCGGCACTTGTGCAGGCGGCCGGATTCGTCGTTTCCACCGGCGACGTCCTTGATGCGGTCGTTGTTGATCGCTTCTTTGACCGCCTCAAGGATGTTTTTGCGGAGCACGCCGTAAGGCAGTTCGTCGATGATGATCGAGCTGCGGCCATTCTTGTTTTCTTCGACGTGCAGTTTGCACCGCAGCGTGAGCCTGCCGCGGCCGGTGGAGTAGCCGTCCACGATCCCGCTGGTGCCGCAAATGATCCCGCCGGTAGGGAAATCCGGGCCCGGGACGATCTGCATCAGGTCGCCCAGCGAGCAATCCGGGTGATCGATCACATGCACGATCGCGTCGCAGATCTCGCGCAGGTTGTGCTGCACCAGGTTGCACGCCATGCCCACCGCGATCCCGGTTGAGCCGTTAACCAGCAGATTGGGGAACTTCGACGGGAGCACCATCGGTTCCATGAGGCGTTCGTCGTAGTTGGGCTGGAAATCGACGGTGTCGTATTCCAGGTCCGCCATCATCTCGACCATCGGCGGGGCCATGCGGGCTTCGGTGTATCGCATGGCGGCGGGGTTATCGCCGTCGGACGAGCCGAAGTTGCCCTGGCCGTCGATGAGCTTGTAGCGCATCGACCAATCCTGGGCCATACGCACCAGCGTCGGATAGACGACCGCCTCGCCGTGCGGGTGGTAGTCGCCTGATGTGTTACCGGCGATTTTGGCGCATTTAAGGTGCTTTCGACCCGGCGTAAGGTTCAGGTCGTTCATCGCGACCAGGATTCGCCGCTGCGACGGCTTCAGCCCGTCGCGCACGTCCGGTAGGGCACGATCCATGATCGTGCTCATCGCGTACGTCAGGTAAGAATCCTGTAGTTCGCGCTCGATATTCAATTCTTCAATTCGCTCGGTGGGAGCGGGCGGAATGGGTTCAGACATTAG
>JBBQQZ010000265.1:0-5691 GCA_038215325.1 Tepidisphaerales bacterium
GTCGGGGGTGACGTCGGTTTCGATGAGGTTGGCTGCGAATAGCTGGGAGAGGATTTGCAGGACTTCCGGCTGGGTGGGGGCGTCGTCGGCGAGCTGTCCGCCGACCAAGTCCCAGGCTTCACCGACGGTGCGCGAACCATCGAGCAGGCCGACGAATCGGTACGCCGGATCGGAGAGTCGATGAAACTGGTTGCCCGCAGGATCGCGAACGACGTACCAGCGTTCGCCGCGATAATACTGGCGCGAAATCTGCGCCGTCGGGCGGAGCCGCGGTCGAAGATTAACGACGCGGTACCAGGATTCGGAGAATGTGGGTCGCAGCGCAAGAGACATTAGTTGCTTTCAGTAGCACGGCCGTCTTGGCCGTGACACGGGCGGGACGCCCGTGCTACAGAATCAAATCCACAGTTTGAGTCTCACCCATTCCCACAGCCGGTGCGTACCGTGCCATATAAGGGGCTTTTTTTGCCAGTCGACGCGGGCTTCGCCTTCCTGGCCGGGTTGCCAGAGCGGGTCTTTTTCGTTCACCTCGGCGTAGACGCGGAAGACGTTCTTCGCTTCCTTCGCTTCGCCCAGGGGCACCAGGCGGGTGACCTTGAACGTCCGCTTGTCGTTCGGGTTCGATGTGGTCGCCAGCGACCCTTCCGAACCCACCTGCACCATCTGGATGTCCCGCTCGGCGACCTTCAACTCGGCCAACAGCACGCCATCAACGCCGATCGGCGCGATCTCGATCAACTGGTCGCCTTCCTTCACTTCCGACTTCTCACGCTCGATCAGGTCGCCTTTCAGGATCGTTCCGTCGATCGGGGCCACGACCTTGGCGCGAGCGATGTCGTACTCGACCAGCTTCACTTCCTTGGCCAGCGACTGGGCCCGCAGATCGTGCTGGGCGGCCTGCGCGTCGTCGCGCGGGTCGTCGTTGTTACGCTTCTCACGCGACTGGGCTTCTTCGGCGTATTTTTCGAGCAGGAACTTCTCACGCTGTTCCTGAAGTCGCGTGGTGTCGAAATCGATCAGCGCGGCGCCGGCTTTGACGACCTGTCCGGGCTTTATGTAGACCTTGTCGATCCGGCCCGCGATTGGGGCGCTGATGAGCCGCTTATTCTGCGGCACGAACTGGAACGGGGCGGCCACGCGGTACATCGGCGACCAGAGCGTCACGCCCAGCGCGATCCCGATGAGCGCGATAAAGATCACCTTCGCCAGCGTATGACGCGGCCCGATGATGTATTTGCTGTTGTGGACCGCGGACTTGCCCATCTTGACCGCGATCCAGCGGTCGTTTTCGTAGCGGTCGAAAATCTGCGGTGCCAGCACTTCGGCGCTCACCGCCAGGCTGGTCGTCAGGTGCGGCGTCAGTTCTTTCGACGGCGGATACTCGAGCGTCATCACGCCGACGACTTCATTGCGATGCCGCAAAGGCAGCGAGACGATCTTGTTGCCATTTTCGAGGCGCGACAGCGCCATCGCGTGCCGCGTGATGTTGTTGGTCGTGTGGCCGGCGGGGTCGGGGTCGTACTGCACCAGCTCGGCCTGGTCCACGCACTCTTCCATCGCCTTGATGATGCTGACCGACAGTTCCTGCTTGCGGTCGAACTGCTCCGTGTGGCTCATCGCCAGCAGCTTCACCGAACGCCACTTCACCCACCCCAGGCACACGCGAGAAGCGCTGGTGCGCGTGACCAGTTCGTTGCAGACATTCGCTGCCGCGCCGTTGAAGGTTTCGCCGTTGGCGAACGCGGCGGCGCTTTGCAGGACGTCCTGGTGACGCTGCGTGGTCTGGATCGCGGTTTCGTTGGCGCGTTTCAGCAGCCATAGATCAAAATACCCCGCCACCAGCCGCATCGTCTCGAGACGCTGCTGGGCGCGTTCCTGATCCCGACAACGCGTGATCACGCAACTGGCGGCCACCAGGTTGTTGTTATCCCGAAGCAGAGTGACGAGGCAGAATTGCGGTTCGATCGATTCGTTCGGAGCGCCCACGTCGATGACGCCGTCTTTGCCCTGCTTGAGGCATTCGCCGACGATTTCGGTGAACGCCTTGAGCGCGGCGCGGCGGGTTTCTTCGTCGGAACTATCCGGGCGGATGTGCGCGACATTGCGGAGCGACATGCCCCCTTCGCCTTGTTCGAGCAGAAAGCCTGCCGCCTCCGTGCCGTTGACGACGATCGCCTGCACTGTCAGCAGGTCGTTCATGAACTCACGAATATCCGGACCCGCTGCCAGGAGCTTGGCGACCAGGCGAGAACGGGTCATCGCCTGCTGAGCCTGCTCCTGCTCACGCTTCTTCTGCTGCTCAGAGCCAGAATTGGATTCAACGATCGTGGACACAGATCACCTTTCAAGAGTGTCGAGTGTCGAATGTCGAATGACTGACACCCGACTCATTCGACATTCGTCATTCGGCATTCGACATTTACCGTGTCGCTGTTTGCGACGCGGCGGGGATTTTGACTTCCATTTCGAGTCCCGTCGAGCGATTTTCCGGGTTCGCCATCTCCAGGCGAACGCCTTGCGTGCCCGAGCGGGCGTCGGCGACCGGATCAATCTTGCTGATCGACGCCTTCATCCATTCGCCGCCTTTGTATCGGACATCGAGCTGCTGGCCTTTCTTCAGGCCCTGCACCAGATCGACCGGCAGGGTCTTCACTTCGATATAAAGCGGATCGTTCTTCACCACAATCACCGAAGGCTTGTTGATGTCCGCCACTTCGCCTTCCTTCTGGACGATCTTTTCAACAATCCCGTCGATCGGCGATTTCAGCGTCATGTACTCGACGCGCACTTCCTGCAACTGCTTCTCCGCAATCTTAGACTTCTCTTCGTGCTTGCTGACGTTCAATTCCGCCTCTGCCAGCACCACTTCGAGCTGCGCGGAGAGGAATTCCGATTCCGACAACGCTTTGCCTTCGAACAGCTCGGTCTTTCGCTTCAGTTCAATGGCCTTATTCTCCAGCGCCGCCTGCTTGGCGGCGATGACCAGGGCGCGGTCGGCTTCGAGCGTAAGTCCTTCCAGACGCTTGAGTTCGATGCGTTCGTCCTGCACCAGCAGCACCTGCCCGGCCTTGATTACTTCGCCTTCGACGACGTTGACCTTGCCGATCAAACCCTGGTACGGAAACGCCAGTTCCCGACGCGCCGAAGGCGCAGTGACGGACCCTTCGATCCGTTCGCCAGCGGTTTGAGCGTCGGCGAGCGAGATTGAAACCAACAAAGCGGCCACGCAGGTGGCGGAGATTGATCGTAACACGTTGTGAATCCTCGTTTTAAGCGCCAAACAGCCCGGCCTTGGCCCGGACCCCGAACAGCCCCTCCAACCGATCGCGAGTCCCTTGGTATAAATCATGTGGCAACAGGGGTCAACGTCAAATGTCGCCCATCCTACCAACCGTTTACACCCCATCGGTGCAATTGACGACAGGGCTTTAGGTTAGATTTCGTGCATTCCGATAATAAATCCACCCCGCCCCGTCCCGGCGGGGCTTTTCGATGAGCCAGGTCGAGCTAATCGTGCGGTCGGAACTTCCTGCGGTAGGCCGCACCGCACACGACGATTGTGTTGGGCAGACAGGGAAGCGGGCGAGCCGGGAGATTCCGGCGGAGGCGGGCGGACGTCGGGGGCTTCGCCCGACGATTCACGATTTTTTTGGCAGACGTTTTCACGCGGCGGCAGTATCAATAGGGTACGCCGCGAAGGCGCAATCCGCCGTGCGACAGGTTGCGCGCGGGATCGGGGTCGCTCGCGTGTTGGCGGGGGTTCTTTGGCAGCCGAATAACGCGGGGATCGGTTCCAGGGAAGGGTTCGCGGATTTTGCTATAAGTTGTTTTTTAGAAAGCACTAATGTCGCGATCTGTATCGCTAGTTTAGCCGGGCCGTCCACGGCCCGTAGACCCGCCTTGGAAGGCGGGGCGAAACGCAGCACATCTTCCCACCCACCGCTTCCACGAAACGACAGGAATCCCTGCCGGTTTGGTAGGGAGAATTTGACAAATGTCGCGCGCTCGAAAGCTCGCTTTGTACGACTACGGCGTGTGGAATCGCGTAAAGCCCGGTTGAACAGAGGGTTACGCGATTGCGGCAAATGGTGCCGCGGTGTAGTGCAGATGTAGCGCGCTACATTGTGTGAACGCTTAGGGGGGGGGTAGGAGACGGGAGACGGGAGACGGGAGACGGGAGACGGGAGACGGGAGACGCGAGACGCGAGACGCGAGACGGGGTCTCAGAATGGCGATCGGGGGGGCGTTCGTGGAGTGAGGTTTGGTGCGTGGAGCTTGTTTGTTTCTTGATTCTTGCTTCTTGTTTTTTCTTGAATTTGAGTGTGGTTGCGAGCACGCCAGAACGAAAGGAGATTGGTCTGTCGGATCGGGCGGTGTTGCGGTATGATTGATCCGCTTGCGGTCGAAGGACCGATAAGTTTCCAACGGCCTCGCCGGCCGAGCGACGTGTGTCGCGATCCCGGCGGGGCGAAAGAATCTATACTGTGCGGCCTAGTTGGGCGTCTCCTGCTCCTTGGAGCAAGCCACGCCCCCCGCGTAAGCGGATGCCGCACCAGAGGTTACAGCTCATGAAAGTTGATCCCCGTTTTCTACAATCTGATGGTCGGCAAGTCTTCAACGGCAATGAATTGCTTGTCAAAGGCTGCCTCGAAACCGCAGGCGGCGTCCACCTGTTCTCCGGCTACCCGGGCTCCCCGGTCGCCACGTTCTTCGATACGCTCGGCGATATCAGTAACCTGCTTCAGCATCATGGGATGCGCGCGTTTCAAGCCAATAACGAAGCCCTCGGTGCCGCGGCGCTGAACGGGTCGCAGATGGCGGGGCTGAGGGGCGTGATTGCGTTCAAATCGGTCGGGCTGCATGTGGCGTCCGACGCGCTGGCGATCGGCAACCTCGCCGGCCCGCACGCGGACGGCGGGGCGGTGGTCATTTGCGGGGACGATCCCTGGTGCGATTCCACCCAAGTCCCTGCCGATTCACGGTTTCTTCTCGAACACCTTCGCATGCCGGTCGTCGAGCCGGGCTCGTTCCAGGAGATGAAGGATTGGCTGCCTCTTTCGTTCGAGCTAAGCCGCCGGGCGTCGTTGTATATCGGGTACATCGTCACGACGACGCTCGCGGACGGCGGCGGGTCGGTCGCGTGTCGGCCGAACGAGTATCCGACCGTCAACATGAACCACCGGATGGACATGGCGACCGCGTCGATCGACCTGGAGAAAGTTCTGCTCCCGCCGCGAACGTGGATTCGCGAACTGGAAATGCCCGCGCGCTTGAAAAAAGCCTGCGAAATCGCGAGGGAACTGGGGCTGAACAAGATCTATCCGGCCGGTAGAACAGCAGTGGCGAGTGGTCAGTGGTCAGACACGACCCATTCCACTGACCACTCACCACTGACCACTGACCACTCCTCCCCGGCGCCGATGGGATTCATCACCACCGGCATGGGCAAGATCTACCTCGAGCAGGTGCTCGCCGACGCGGGGCTGACGGGCGTGTTCCCGATTCTCAACTACGGCATGCCGTACCCGGCGGATATCGAAATCCTGCGCGAGTTCGCAACCACCTGCCGCACGATGATCCTCATCGAAGAACGCCGCAGTTTCCTGGAAAAAAACCTGCGCGACGAGATGTTCAAGACGCTGAGCGTCGAAGAAGCGACGGCGCTCTCGTCACGCCTGTTCGGCAAAACCT
>JBBQQZ010000266.1:0-5688 GCA_038215325.1 Tepidisphaerales bacterium
ATGCGACGCGACATCGCGTTCGATGCCTGCCGCCTGGTCATCGTCGATCAGGAAGGGTTGGAACAACTTGACCCTGCCCAGCGTGAAGCCCTCCTCGCCCACGTCAACGGCGGGGCGACGCTGCTGGTGGTGGCGAAGGACATCGGGGTCGGCGGGTCGTGGATCGGGCCGCTTTTGCCCATGGATATTGTCGGCGCTCGAGAATCGGCGACGCTGGAGACCTCTCAGTTCGGAAATCTGAAGCTGCGTCGTGTCGCACCGTTCAACGTATGTATCGCGCGGGATGGCGCGACGGTGGTGGCGTCGAACGCCGAGAACACGCTGGCCGCCTATCGCGACGTCGGGTTCGGACGGATCGCGATGGCAGCGTTCCCGGTCAGTGCGATCGATCCCGCCGACGCCGGCAATTCGCCGCTGTGGACGCAGTTGATCGGTACGCAGCGAAGTGCGTTTCATGATCCGGTCGCGCTGGCTGATTCGCCCGAGCAGGCGTCGTCGCGGACGGATGAGTCGCTCGTCGGCGTGCTGCCCTCGATGGTGGGTGCCACCGCGCCACCATGGAAGACGGCGGCGATTATCTCGGGAATCTACACCGGGCTGGTGGCGCTGGTGCTGCTGGTGGTCGGCCCGGCGCGGCGTCCGGTCGCGATCGTCGCGTGCGTCGGTTGCGGGATCCTGCTCGCAGGAGGCGTCATCGGCCTGACGGCGCTTCAGAGCAGCGATCAGCCGCTCATGCTTGCCCGCCTTGGCGTCGTCGATCTATCCGGAGACACCGCAAAGAAACGCGAAATCATCACCTTCTTCGGCCAGCAGCGCGACAACATCAGCTTCACCCTCGCCGACAACGCCCTTCCCCGCGCCATGCTCGCTTCCGGCGCGGCACCAAAGGTCGGCATGTTCCCGTTCCATGTCGATGGCGTGGCGTCCAGCACCGGCAACTACGCCAGCGTGTGGGAAATCCGATCGCAATCCACCGGCAACGAACCGCTGCGCGCCAGCGTCGCCTTCGGCCCGGAGGGCGCACAACTCAACGTCGATTCGTCACGGACCAACGAACTGCTCTCCCCGCGACTGCTCTCCGGCGGGAGCGTGTTCCCGCTGTCCACCCTGCCGACGGGCAAGCAGTCGATCCCGATCGCCGCTCGCAATCCGAGCGGCGACTGGTCGAGCGCGGACACGCTGATCGCCGGCGAAGAATCGAAACTGCGCACCGAAATCCTCACCCGTGTCGAAGCCCATCGCGACCCGATCCAGGGTCTGCTGCGACGCTCGATGGACTACAAGCTGGTCGGATTCGCCGGTGCCGGCGAACCCACCGGGCTGACGACGACCGACGCCGTTGACATCCGCGGGCAGACGCTCGTCCGTGCCGACGTCACGCTCGAACCCCCAGCCGTAGGTACGGTGGTGCGGTTTGATCCCGGCTTCACGCAGATCCGACGGGATTTCGCGGTCAGCCTGCCGTACCGTCCGGAAGGCGATACATGGTCCGAAGCCTCGCAAGGCGGTCCGTGGCTGTTCGCGATCGCACCGCCCGGCGGCGTCGCGAAGATCGACCCGAAGCAGCTCATTCTCGATCTGGATGTCCGCGCCACCGGCTATCTGTTCACCCTCCAGCGTGCCCAGTGCGCCGGCGGAAAGGTACGCGAGAACCCGGCCGGCGAAACCGTGCTGGAGTGGGACAACGCCACCGGGCCTAAACGCGCGGTGATCGACCTCACCCCCTCCGACATCGACGCCAACGGCTGGGTCTGGATCCGCATGACTGCGATGCCTGCCGACAGGTCCGGGTCGTTGATGGCGGGGTTCAGCGAGCAGGCGCTCAGCAACTGGCGGCTCATGCGCTTCGACGCCACGCTTAGCGGCAACGTCACCGGCCCGCCTCAGCCGACGATCACCACCTGGCACATCGAACCGCCTCCGAAACCGACGCCCAAGCCGGCCGAGCCGAAGAAGGCGGATTCTAAGAAACCCAACGCAAAAACGCCCGACCCGAAAAAGCCTGAACCGAAGAAGCCGGAGCCTGAAGAATAGGCCCATTTCCGCAGGAAGAGAATCGCACATGCTCACCGACGCACCGCCGATCCTTCGTACCGAGAACCTCAGCCGCAAGTACGGGGATCATCTCGCGCTCAGCAACCTGAACCTCAGCATCAGGCCCGGTGAGGTCTTCGCCTACATCGGGCCGAACGGCTCGGGGAAAACGACCACCTTCCGCATCCTCTGCGGCCTGCTCGATCCCACGTCCGGCCACGCCTACATCGACGGCAAAGACGTCACCGGCAACAAGGATATGATCAAGCAGCTCGTCGGCTACCTGCCGGATAACTTCGGCGTTTACCCCACGCTCCGCGTCTGGGAGTACTGCGACTTCTTCGCCGCCGCCCACAAGATCCCGAAGAAGCTCCGGGCCGAGCGGATCGACGAGTGCCTTCGCATCGCCAACGCGTTCGAGTTTCGCGACAAGTTCATGGGCGCGCTTTCGCGCGGCATGAAGCAGCGGGCGGGCATCGCCAAAACGCTGTTGCACGACCCCAAGGTGATCATCCTCGACGAACCCGCCGCCACACTCGACCCGCGGGCCCGCGTGCAGATGCGGGCACTGCTTCGCGATCTGGCCAAGCTGGGCAAAGCCGTGTTGGTGTCGTCCCACATCCTGCCGGAATTGGCGGACGTGTGCGATACGGTCGGCATCATCGCCAAGGGCAACCTGATCGCGTCGGGCCCGGTGCAGGACATCCTGCGCCAGGTGCGTCAGAAGAAGCTGATCGAGATCAACGTCCTCAAACACCACACCGCAGCGCGGCAGGTGCTGAGCGGCGCACCAGGCGACTGGACCGAACTCCCCGGCGACCAAATCGACGGCAAGCTTCGATACGAAGTCAGCGCCGACGACACGCAACTGGCTCAATCGCTGCTCGAACTGCTCAAGAAGGGCATTCCCGTCAGCCATTTCTCCGAAGTGCAGGCCGACCTCGAAGACGTCTTCATGACGCTGACCAAGTAACATGCAGTCATCCGACCCGCGAAATTGCCGAAAATCCGGCCACGAGGAACTGCCGCAAGTATTGCGGTAGATGCTGCACCGCGCATCAGAATCTCACTTCTTTCCCCGTCCGCGAACTCTCATACACCCCCATGATCACCTCCAGCGGCTTGCGGCCTTCGGCACCGTGGATGAGCGGTGTACCGTTCGCCTGGATGGCGCGGATGAAGTCCTTCAGTTGTTCGCGATGCGCGTCTCCCCACACGGCGCCGGGGTCTTTAGCGGCCGCAGTCGAGAGGCGCTCGGCGGCCTGGTCCTTGACGCTGGCGGTGCCGCCCATCGCGACGCTCAGCGCGTGCTGGCTCGCGCCTTCTGCCGTCACTTCGGTCCCGCTCTTCAGACGGAACAGCTTCAACCGATCGCCTTCGATGATCGCGCTGCCTTCGGTTCCGTAGATATCGATCCGCGCGAGTTGGCCGTTGTAACACGCGGTGCTGGCGGTGAGCGTACCGATCGCGCCGTTCTTGAACTTCAGGCTCGCGACCGCGATATCCTCGACTTCGATCCGCTCATGCCCGCCGGTGGCGCAGCGGGCGCTGATCGATTCGACCGGGCCGGCGAGCCACTGCATCAGGTCCACCGTGTGTACGCCCTGGTTCATCAATGCTCCGCCGCCGTCCCATTTGTACGTGCCGCGCCAGTCGCCGGAGTCGTAGTACTGCTGCGTGCGCCACCATTTGACGCTCATCTCCACCAGAATCAGCTTGCCGAGTTTGCCGCTGGCGATCGCGTCCTTCACGAAAATACTCGCATGGTCCCAGCGGTGCTGGCTGATGATCGCCAGCTTCTTCCCCGTCTTCTTCTCGGCGGCGATCATGCGGTCGCAGGCTTCGAGCGAAACATCCATCGGTTTTTCGACGACGACGTGCTTGCCGGCGTTCATCGCGCGGATCGCCTGCTCGGCGTGCATGCCCGACGGCGTCGCAAGCACGACGGCGTCGATCGTCGGATCGGCGATCAGTTCGGCGTCGGTCGCGTAGATCTTCCCGATCCCGAACTTCTCCGCCATCGACTTCGCACGCTCCGGCACCACGTCCGCAACCGCCACCACCTGGGCATCGTCGATCTGCGCCAACGCGCCCGCGTGCGTCGGACCGATCGCCCCGCATCCTACAATCCCGAAACGAACCATTGCGATTATCCTTCGTGCAAAACCACGATAATACCCCGCCGCCCGACCCCGTCGAGCCACCGAACCCCGTTCGGGCAGACTGTCACAGTGGCAGTCGGGTTCGTTTGTTCAAATCGACCGCGAACTCAACACCCCCTCTCACCCCTCGCCACGACCCTGCCAACGCACTTCAGACTCCGAAATTGGCTTCGTTCGGCGGATTTTTCACACAGACTCGTCACAAATTGGGTTCGTTCGGCCATTTTTACTCGATCACCCGTACAAGCCTCCCAGCCCCTGCATCCACAAACATCACCACCCCGCGAAAGCTCGGCTTCGCGGGGCAATCCCATTTCGACATTACCATACATTATACTAACACAAAAATGACTGTCAAGCCTTTTTCCGGCCATTTACGACAGGTCCGTCGGCTTGTGTTCCCGTGCGTACCGGATTAGCGCCCGCAGGTTGTCGTGCGGCGTCATCGGGGCGACGTCGCAGCCGCTTCCGACGATGAAATTCGCGCCCGCGCCCCGGTGACATCGCCTGGCGGCGGCGTAAACGTCGTCGGGCGTGCCTGTTAGCAGCGTTTCCACGGTCGACACATTCCCGCTGATCGTCTGGCTAAACGTCGGCCGGGTGACCGAGAGATCGACCAGGTAATCCAGCTCGATGATGTCCGCCGGCAGCGTGGCGATGCACTTGAGCAGGTGCGTGGTGTTTCCGCAGCAGTGAAAACGCAGGGTCGCGTGCGGGTGAGATTCGCGAATCATCTCCAGAATCTTCTTCTGCCTCGGCAGCACGAACGTTTCGTAGTGCTTCGGACCCAGCAGGCAGGTGGCACTTTCGCCCATGCCGATCGTGTCGGCACCGGCGTCCAGCTGCGCCCGCGCGAACGCCACTTCCTGCTCCACCGCAAAGTCGAACAGATCGCACGCCACCTGCTCGTCGAGGATCAGGTCTTCCATCACGTGGTTGATCCCGCGCAATTCTGACGCGAACGAGATCGGCCCTTCGATCCAGCCGATGACGGACACGTCATTCCCGACCGCCTTGCGCAGTTTCTCCACGCCCATCACCCTGTCATGCATCCGGCCGCCCCCCAACGGGTCGGCGGGCTTCAGTTTCAGGAGCTTGCGCGGGTCATCCAGGTACGCACGCTCTTCGTTAACCACCGGGCCCTGGTTGTCGATCCAGTCGATGCTGCCGTCGCCGACCAGGTCAATCAGTTCGCGGGCCGGATCGGTCGACAGGACGACGCCGTCGATGCCGAAATCGTCAACCAGCCGCAACTGCGCCTCAACCACCTTGCGATGGTCGCGCGTGTAGTCGACGTACTTGAACCCCGAATACTCCGCCGCAAACATCATGCAGAACGGCTGGGCAACGAGGTGATCGATTTCCTCGCCACGGAGGGTGCGGCGCACGCGTTCAAGGCTGGTCATGGCGGTCTTTCGTAAAGGCTAGTCCATCAGGCTAGCCACCGCCCGAAGCCACCGCAAATGCGGCTTTTCGGCACTTTCGCGTGGAT
>JBBQQZ010000267.1:0-5664 GCA_038215325.1 Tepidisphaerales bacterium
GTCGTCGCGAAGACGTAGGAACGCACGACAACGTATGACCTCACGCCGTTGCGACACTGGCGTACGTCCTGATTACTGCCGTCATCGACGACCGTTGGCGAGGAATTGCGGGATCACTTCCCCGGCACGATCTTGTAGAAGTTCCCGCCGTCGGGCTGGAGGTAGCCTTTGTCGATCAGTTCCTGCCACACCTCGCGTGGAAACCCGAACGGCGGCTGGATCGCGACGATGTTGTTCCGCGCCCCCGTCGTCTTAGCGCGGCCAAGGCGCGAATCCTCCTCGAGTTGCTGCGTTTTTAGCTTTTTGCGAAACGCCTTTAATGCGTGCTTCTGCGCGTCGGTGAGATCGTTCATGTCACTCATGCCTCCCATTATCTCCGATTCCAGCCCAATCTGCACGACCCACTTCGCCCCAATACGGTTTGCCTCGGTGCCGCCCTTGGCCGACCCACGGGGCGCCGCTCCTCATTCTCGCGACGGGCGCACCCCTCGTGCTCCGGCGACGCCGATCTCTATAATCGCGCCACGATGGCGAGCAGTCGGGATCGAGCTTTTTGTCTGCGGAAGGTCGAGTTCAGCGAGACGTCGCAGATTCTGACCCTCTTTTGTCGGCGAACGGGTATCGTTCGCGCGATCGCCAAGGGCGCGCACCGACGCACCAAAGTCGGCGCTAGCAACTTCGACGGCGGGGTCGACCTGCTCGACGTCGGTGACTGCGTCTTCATCGACCACGCCTCGCGTGATCTGTCCACCCTCACCGAGTGGAAGCTCATCGAAGGCCATCTCTCGCTCCGAACCAGTCTCCGTGCGATGCTGCTGGCGCAATACCTCGCAGAGGTGCTGTCGCTGCTGCTGGCGGATCGCGATCCGCATCCCGTACTCTTCGACCGGCTTCGCGTCACCTTGCCGGCGCTGTCGACGGCGTCGGCGGAGGAGCATTTCCTGTCAATGCATCTGGATATCCTCCAGGGCACGGGCTACTTCCCCGACTTCGCCGACACCTCTGCCGACGGGCATTCCCGGATCGACCCGCGGCTGTTCCGGGTCGCCGAGACGATCCTTAAACTCCCGCGCGACCGCTCCGTCCCGCAGCGCCTGCCCCGGCTCACCCGCGCCCAGACCGACCCGCTGACCCGCTTTCTCGGCAACCAGATCCAAGCCATCGTCCAGCGGCCGCTACAGACGTTGCGGTACGTTATCTAGCCAGCGGAGCGCGCGTCGATTCTGAAACGGATTGGACGTGGCATGTCGGCGCGTGTTGCGGTATGTTTGGCGGCATGATGCACGAGAACCTTTTGCGCTCGATCGATGAGCTCGAGGCGCGGATGACAAGCATCCGCGACTCTCTTTGACGTGGCGGGGAAAAAAGTCCGCAAGCAGGAACTCGATGACAAAATGGGCTCGCCCGACTTCTGGGACAACCCCGAAGCCGCCAAGCCCGTGATCTCCGAGATGAAGGTGCTCAAGGCCACGATCGACCCGATAGAGAGCATTCTCGCCGAAATTTCCGACTGCCGCGCGATGTACGAACTGGGCACCGAAGCCCACGACGACGACACGCTGCTGGAGGCCGACACCCTCCTGACCTCCCTCGAAACCAAATACTCTCGCATCGAGCTTCAATCGCTGCTCGACGGCAAGGCCGATCCGTACAACTGTTTCGTCACCATCCAAGCCGGCGAAGGCGGGACCGAGGCCCAGGACTGGACCGAAATGCTCAGCCGCATGTACCTCTACTTCTGGGAACGGCGCGGCTGGGATGTCTCCGAAGTTGACGTGCAGTACGGCGAGCAGGCCGGGTACAAATCCGTCACCTATTCGGTCAAAGGCGAATACGCCTTCGGCTACATGAAAACCGAGGCCGGCACGCACCGGCTGGTTCGCATCAGCCCTTTCAACAGCCAGGGCAAGCGAATGACCAGCTTCACCGGCGTGGATATCACGCCGGAGTTCCCGCCGTCCGAAACCGATGACGGCGAGATTCCCGAAACCGACTTGGACATCATGGCATTTGTCCGCGCCAGCGGGCCGGGCGGGCAAAACGTCAACAAGGTGGCGTCGGCGGTGCGTATCACGCACATTCCCACCGGCATCACCGTCACGTGTTCGGTCGAACGATCGCAGCAGCAGAACCGCCGACTGGCGATGGCGATCCTGACCGGCAAGATCGAACTGCTCGAACGCGCCAAGCGCGACGCCGAGTTGAAAGACATCGTCGGCGACAAAGGCCGCATCGGCTTCGGCACGCAGATCCGCTCGTACGTCCTCGATGACCGGCGAGTGAAAGATCACCGGACGAACCACGAAGTCACGCAGATCGAAAACGTGCTCGACAAAGGCGACCTCGATCCATTCATCGACGCGGAATTGCGTCGTCGGAAGCAGAAGAAACCGCAATAAATCGCGGAGTGGAACCACCGATTTCACCGATTTCACAGATTGAATACCGCAGTTTGCAGCGGAACGCCTGGATCGCTCAAGCTGAACCGCCAAGCACACCAAAATTTGAGAGTCGTGCGTTCGACGTTTCTCGGTGCTTGGTGGTTTGTTCAGCGATTTCAATCTGTGTGAATCTGTGAAATCTGTGGTTCAACCCTCCTAATTCATTCCGCCCAGCGACCGTCCCTGCGAATCCAACGGAATCTCCGGGTGTGACCGCAGCAGATTCGCCACCGTGCGTTCAACGCGGCGTTTCACGTCGCCGTCCGCCAGCAGCGCCTGCTTGGTCTGCACGTCGGGGATCAGCGTAAACGCCAGCACGTCCACCAAGTCACTCGTCGATACCGGCGAATCGAACAGCTTCATCAGGTGCTTCGACAAATCGGTCATCGTCACGCGCCCGTCCTCAAAAAACTTCTTCAGCACACGACGATGATCGGCCAGGTCGATCTCCATCACTTCGGTCTCTGCGACGGGTTCGAGCGATGCGCACTGATACGCATGGCTGTCATGGATGTTGACGATGGTGGCGCGCGCAACCCCTTGCAGCAGCAGGTTGTAGCAGCCGTCGGCGAGTTTCTCGTGCTGGAGGATTCGCCCGACACAGACCACCGGCTCGATCGCCGGGCGGCCGTGGTAATCCTTTTCCCAGCCGGGCTTCAAGAGAGCCATCGCGATCTGGCGGGACGACGTCAACGCGTCCGCCATCATCGCGCGATAGCGATCTTCAAACACATGAAGCGGCAGGATCGCGCGTGGCAAAAGCACCACGTTCGGCAATGGGAACAGCGGCAGGGGCACGCTCAGATCGACATCGGCGTCAAAAGCCATCGGCCGATCATAGCAGCGTGCGTGGGCGAAGGCGCAACCGACAAAACATCGCTGGATTGCGATGTAGAATCGCTGGCGTCGCGTGGATCAGATGTATCGACGACGGTCGGACTAGACGCCCTGTTCGCCCTTGAGTTCGGCCTCGGCGCGGAACCAGTTATCTGATTCGCTGCCACCGTTGCCGGACATCGCGATGTAATAGGCGCGCTCGGCGATCCGTTCGTACGTGATCGGCGGGGCGCTGGCGATGTCGGCGGCCTTCTTGACGGGATTGCGCGGGGCAACCGTCTTACGGACCGGGGTGACGGCCGCGATCTTTTCCTTAGATTCGACAGCGGGCTTCTTCGACGCTGGTGTGGCACGCTTTGCCATTGCTGACTCCTTCATAGAGCCGGGCGGGGTTTCCGGCTCAACCAAAGCTACGGTAGTGCGGTTCTCGGGACGACGACCATCCGTGTCGCCTCCCGCTCTCCATCTAGCAGAAACCGTGTCGCCTTACAACTCGAAAAATCAAGTCATTTTCCATTCTTCACATACTCCAGCACTTCCTGATCGTGTCCCTCGGGTTTCACCTTTTCAAACACGTGCGACACTTTGCCATCCCTCACAATAAACGTCGACCGCGCCGCCCCCATGTACTTCTTGCCGTACATGCTCTTCTCGACCCACACACCAAAGGCATCGCACACCGCATGATCTTCGTCCGCCAGCAGCGGGAAGGTCAGGTCGAATTTTTTTGCGAACTTCGCCACGTCCTTGATCGGGTCCGGGCTGACGCCGAACACCGGCACGTCCAGGTTTTTGTACGCCGCGATCGCATCCCTGAATCCGCAGGCTTCCTTGGTGCAGCCGGGGGTGTCGGCACGCGGATAGAAATAGAGGACGTAAGTCCCCTTCTTGAGCTTGGACGAGTCGATCGTTTCTCCGTTCGACGCCGGCAACGTGAACGCGGGCGCTGGCTTATTGAGCAGCGCATTCGGGACGGGTTTGTCAGACATGACTGGTTCTCCGATATCTAAGGAGCCGCTTGGCGTTCATTCCCTGATCCTACTTCCCCGCCAGTTTCGCGCGCAGCAGCGGGTTTACCACCCCGCCGTCCACGTTCGTGCCGTGCAGTTTGAGGAACGCGCCCATCGCTTTGCCGACGTCCTTCTCCGTGTACGCGTTCTGGGCGAGGAAATCGTTGATTAACGCTTCGGTTTCGTCCTTCCCGAGCTTTTTGGGCAGGTATTCCTCGACGATCGCGATTTCCGACTTCAATTTCGCGGATTCTTCTGCCCGGCCGAGCTTTTCGTACTCTTCGAGGCTCTTTTTCAGCTTCTTGTTGTACCCTTCAACCGCCTGCTGGGCGGTGGGCTTGGTGGGGAGCAGATCGATGTTTTTAACATCGCTGATGAGCATCCGGATGACCTGGAGGCGATCTTTCTGGCCGGTTTTCATCGCGATCTTCATGTCTTCCTGCAATTTGGCGAGCAGATCCATCTTGTTTGTTCTCCGTTTGGGTTTCGTGTACACTGTGATTCTACGCGCTGTTCGGGGCCTCGTTAATACCCGCCAGCGCGCAGAATCCCTGACAAGTTTGGTTTCGCCATGCCAGAACCCCTGGTCGAAGGTCTTATTCAGACCAAAGACGAGCGTAAAGACTCCGAGCTGCGTGACGTCGCGGCCCCCCTCCGTGCCGCAAGGCCGGGCGGGATCATTGTCCCAAGGCGGATGGTGGTGGAGCTTCAGCTTCGCCCCGGCACGCTCATCGAAGGCGAAATGCGCGGCCGTGCGCTGCACCGCGTGACCAAAATCGAAGGCACGCCGATCAACGAGTACCAGCCTCGCCACGCGATCTACGAATCCACCGCGCTCGACCCGGCGCCCCAGATCAAGCTGGAACACAACCCGGCGGAGCTGACCACCCGCATCATCGACCTGCTAACCCCCGTCGGCTTCGGCCAGCGCGGGCTGATCGTCGCCCCGCCGCGAACGGGTAAAACCATCCTCCTCCAGAACATGGCCCGCGGCATCCACGCCAATCACCCCAACGCCGAGCTGATCCTGCTGCTCATTGACGAACGTCCCGAAGAAGTGACGGACATGAAGCGCAACGTCCCCGGAACCGTCTTCGCATCCAGCAACGACAACACGCTGGACAAGCATCTCGATCTATCCCAACTGGTCATCGAACGCTGCAAACGCAAGGTCGAGCACGGCAAGGACGTGATCGTGCTGCTCGATTCGCTCACCCGCATGGGCCGGGCGTTTAACACCGATTCACGCTCAGGCAAAACCCTGTCGGGTGGCGTCGATTCACGCGCACTGGAAATCCCCAAGAAGCTCTTCGGGGCCGCCCGTCGATTAGAAGAAGGCGGGTCGCTCACCATCTTAGCGACGTGTCTGATCGATA
>JBBQQZ010000268.1:0-5638 GCA_038215325.1 Tepidisphaerales bacterium
GCCCGACGATATCTTGAACTGGCGCTGCGGAATCGCCCGAATGAACCGTTGGTGTTGTTCAACGCGATGAACGTTTATCTCGTGGCCGGGCAAGACGATATGGCCAAAGCCGCCGTCTATCGCGCGGTTGGCGAGTATGAAAAGCACTACGGCGTCGGCCATCCCCGAGTCGCCGAGGCGTGGGTGAATGCAGGCGAGGCGTTTTTCGAGACTCTTCGATACGACGACGCCCAGACTTTTGCGGAAACGGCCACCAGACTGGATCCCGGGAACGTCCGCGCGCAAATCCTGCGGGCGGAACTGCGAAAAATCGACCGCAAAGACAAAAGATAGGTCTGTGTCGTAACGCTAGGACGCGCGGCAGTTTTACCCTCTGACCGTGTCGGGCCGTTACGTCCGGCGCGGCGATAAGGGTTGGCGGATCAAACGAATCGCCTATACTGGCTAGCGTCGTTATGACTCAGCTCGCACTTCCCACCAAAAAATCGTCCCGATCCGTCCCTTTGTGGATTTACGGCGTCGCTGCGCTGGCTACATTGGGGGTGGTCGCGGGAATCGCCATTTACGCCAAGAAACCCTTCGGCGAGTCAGGCGATGCTGGCACGAGTTTCAAGGTCGTGCCCGTCCGGGAAGGCCCGTTTGAATCGCGCGTCGTCGTCCGCGGCGAGCTACAGGCGGTGGACAACATCGACATCGTCTGTCAGGTCGAAGGTTCAACAACCATCACCCAGATCGTTCTCGAAGGGACGTTCGTCAAGAAAGGCGACACGCTGGTCGTGCTGGATTCGTCGGCGATCCGTCAGAAGCTCGAGGATTCGCTCATCGAGTGGCAACGCGCCAAGGCCGACGTCACGACCGCAGAAGAGATGCTCGAGATCCAAAAGAGCCAAAATGCCGCCAATATTGAAGCTGCGGACGTGGCGCTTCAGTTGGCTCAGATCGATCTGACGAAATATGTCGAAGGCTCGTACCCCAGCCTGCTGGCCGACGGGTTGATGGCGGTGGATAAGGCTCAGACGGGGCTGAAGACCAAGCAAGACGACCTGGCGCAGACGCGGTCGCTGTTCTCCAAGGGTTTCGTCACCGCGACCGAAGTGAAGAACAAGGAGCTCGAAGTCGCCGCAGGGCAGCGGGATTTGACCAAGGCCGAGACCGATCTGCGGGTACTCGAGAAATACTCGCACCAGGCGGACCTGGCGAGCAAGAACAACACGCTCGCGCAGTCCGAGCAGAAGCTCGAACGCACCAAGCGCGAAAACGCCGCCAACCTCTCCCAGAAATCCGCCGACCTGTCGGCCAAGAGCCAGCAGTTGGAGTTGATCGAGCGCCGCGTCGCGCGGTATCGCGAGCAGGTGGACAAATGCACGATCAAAGCGCCCGCCAGTGGACTGGTCGTCTATCGCAACGACGGCAATCGCGATGGGGCACAGATCCAGGAAGGTGCCCAGGTGCGCGAGCGGCAGACGATGATGCGTTTACCCGATACCTCGCGCATGAAGGTCGTGCTGAAGATCAATGAAAGCCAGATCAACGGGCTGACGCTGGGTCAGCTTGCGACGGTGAATGTTCCGTCCGTGCCGAATCCGATCGAAGGCGAAGTGACCAAGATCAGCCCCGTCGCCGACTCCGCGGATCGGTGGATGAACCCGGATCGCAAGGACTATCCGGTCGATGTGATTCTCTCTGAAACGCCCAAGGGCCTGCGTCCGGGCATGAGCGCGGAAGTCAGCATCCTGACCAACCGGGAAGACACCGCCCTCTCGATCCCGATCGGCGCCCTCTATTCTGCTGGCCAGGATCGTTACGCCTTCATCATGGAGGGCGGGACGCCCCGTCCCGTGCCGGTGAAGATCGGGAAGACGAACGAGCAGGACGTGCAGATCACGGACGGCATCGCGTTCGGCCAGACCGTGCTGCTCCTGGAAGCCGGCCAGGGCAAGGTGCTTCTCGAACGTGCGGGTATTAAGGTCGCAGAAGCCCCCCCCGCCGACGCCGACCCCACCAAGCGCCGCCGTCGCGACGGTGGTGGCGGGCAGAACGGCGCTCCCGCCGGTCCACCCAAGGCGACCCCGGAAGCCGCGCCCAAAACGCCCGCGTAATCCCCCGCAGATCGCTGGACCTTAGCCGCAATGCTACGCACTGCGCGTCTTACTTCGCTTACTTTTAACGAATCGAAAAACGCGCAACCCGTAGCGTTTCGGCTACTGCCGATCGGCGGGCGATGGATTCGATTCCAGGACTACTCGTCGTCCGACGGCAGCAGGTAGCTGTCGTAGCTCCAGCTCGGACGGACATCCTTCCCAAACGCCCCCGGACCATCGGACGGCGAGCGCCCGTCGGGCGTATTGGGGCTGGCGGTGAGAGACGTAAAGATGTTGTCGCCGGCGCGCGGCGGAACGGGAAGACCTTTGGCATCCTTTGTCCCCGGCGCGATGTATTCCATGCCGACGAACGCGTGGGCGACGAAAGCGACGTCGCCGCTGGCGTAAAGAACGTTCTGCCCGGCCTTGCCGTGGTTGTTGCTGTTGGCAAGCTGCTGGATCTCCGGCGCATCACCCGCTGCGGGCCGGGTGACGTCGTCGCGGGCGTTAGGCGAGATGCCGGGGTTCATGTCCGCCATCAGCACGCAGCCGCTGGGGAGTGTGTCGTTCCATAGCTCACGCGACGGGTTGTAAGGCGACAGCAGCGAGTACGACAGATTCCGCTTCGATCTGAAATTGCCCCGCTGCTCCGGCTTCACCTTCGCGCCGGCAGCGTTGGTCAGCGGATCCCGCACCGCCGGGCTCGATGGGCAGACGAAAATCGATGGTTCGACGTACCCGATCCGCACGAGCAGCCACATCGGCGCGGTCACGTCGTTGGGCTGAACGGCGCTGCCGGGCGCGAAGGGGTTTGCCTCATCCGCGCCGGTGTACGCGGTCCAGACGTTTGTCGCGTCGTCGCTGCGGGTCATCGGGTAGGTAACGTAGGCCTTCTGGTAGGTGGCCATCGCCCAGAAAATCGTCCTGAGGTTATTCGCGCACGTCACCCGCCGCGACATCTCACGGTTGGCCGCGATGAACGGGATGACGCTGGCGAGCAGCAGCCCGATGATCGCGATCGCGACGAGGAGTTCGACGAAGGTGAAGCCGGAGCGATCACCGAAGCAGCGGGAATGGGTGCGTTGAGTCGTCATGATCATTCTGTCATCACAATTCCGGTCATCGCTTCAGCCAGCATCCACGGGCGAGGACGCCCGTGCTACCAAGCTTATCTGCGCGTTGGCGACATGGCTTCCAACTTTTCGCGTCGCATCAACTAGGCAGTCTCCCCGAGCTGCACAACTTTCTCGTTCTCATGCCGCCTTAACTGCCCGCACGCGGCGGCGATGTCGCGGCCGCGGGATTTGCGGACGTGGGCGTTCACGCCGGCGCGACGCAGGATTTCCTGAAACTGCATCACCGAGTCGCTCTTGGGCCGCTGGAACGGCAGCGTTTCGACTTCGTTGTAGCGGAGCAGGTTCACGTTGGCGCGCACGGTTTTGCAGATCGTCGCCAGTTGGCGCGCGTGTTCCGGGCGGTCGTTGACGCCGGAGAGCAGGATGTACTCGAACGTGATCTCGCGGCCGGACTTGTTGAAGTAATAGCGGGCGGCGTTCAGGATCTCGTCGATCGAAAAATGCTCCGCCCACGGAATCAGCTCGCGGCGGATCGCTTCGCTCGGGGCGTGCAGCGAAATCGCCAGGTTCAGCGGCAACTCTTCATCGGCCAACTGCTTCATGCGGACCGGCACGCCGACCGTACTGATGGTGATCTTGCGGGCGCTGATGTTCAGCCCTTTCGGATCGTGCAGCACGCGGATTGCCTGCATGACGTTGCTGTAGTTCGCCATCGGCTCGCCCATGCCCATGAAGACGACGTGATTGATGCGCTCCGGCTTGGCGTCCTTCGAGGGCGCGGCGTTCTGGTTCATGAGCAGGTTGAACTGCATCACCTGCTCGACGATCTGGCCGGCGGTAAGGTTGCCCTTCACGCCTTCCATGCCCGATGCACAGAACTTACAGCCGACCGGACACCCCACCTGCGACGAAACGCACGCCGTCCGGCGGTCGTCATCGGGGATCATCACCGTCTCGGCCTGAGCCCCGTTCGGCCAGGTGATGAGCAGCTTTTGCGTGCCGTCTTCGCTCTTCTGATGCACCGCTGTGCTGGAATTGCCGAAGCTGACAAGCTCGCGCAACTTTTCACGATCCAGCTTGGAGAGGTTGCTCATCTGCTCCGGGTCCACGACAAATTTGCCGTAAACCCAGTCTCTGACTTGCTGTGCGCGAAATTTCGGCAGGCCCCAAGCCTGCACTGCGGCGTCAAAATCGTCGGCGACCATGCCGAAAAGTTCGACCTTCGGATTGTCAAGCGTCGTACTGCTCATCACGGCTATCATACGACAGGAGCGAGGTTTTCGCAGTAATCGGTCGAAAGGATTGGGAAAGGAGGTGTTGTATGGATGGCAATCGAGAAACCCTTCAGACGTTGAGCGACGAGCAATTGCTCGCGGCGTTCATCGCAGGCGACCGGCAGGCGTTTGCCGGGCTGGTCGAGCGGTATGAGCGTGATCTGTACCATTTTCTGGCGAGATTCCTTGGGAATAGCGCGTCCGCGGAGGACGTGTTCCAGGAGTCGTTCATCCAGGTTTTCCAGTCCGCGAAGCAGTTCGAGCCCGGCCGGTCGTTCAGGCCCTGGCTGTTCACGATCGCCGCCAATAAGGCCCGCGACCATTTGCGCACCCGCGCCCGAAAACGCACCATGCCGCTGCATGCGACAATTGATCCCAACTCCCCCGACGGGAATGAATACCTCGACCTCATCGGATCGGTCGAAACCAGCCCGACCGCGCACCTGGAACAGGAAGAATTACAGCACCGCGTTCAAATCGCTATCCAGCGCCTGCCAGAGCACTTGCGCGAGGTCATCGTGTTGGCGTATTTCAACCAGATTCCCTACAAGCAGATCGCCGAGGTGCTGAATGTGCCCCTGGGGACGGTGAAATCCCGGCTGCATACGGCGGTCGAGCAATTTGCGAATATCTGGAAATCGGCGAACCCGACGTCGGGCTAATCGTATGAATGTCGAAGACAGGTCATGATCGATCCGGGGCCGGCTACCCATCCAAATCTTGCCGGACCTTGATCGGTTGGAAGGCTTTTGATCTAATCCGGCTCGCTGATCGCGTCTGAACCACGCGAAAAGCGGCACGTCCCGGGACGAATTTGGGCAAAGCCCCGTTCGGAGGCGGCGTGAAAGCGTCGCACTGATATGGAAACTCGAATCGCCTCAATTGGCCGATCCGGCTCAGCGTCATTTACCGACGCGACGGACGGAAGAAGATCAGATAACGGAAATCCAATGCACGACGCAGACGACGGCAATATCGAACTTCCCGAGCACCTACGCGACATCGACAAACTCCTCCGCCTCGTCGCCGACTTCAGCCCCGCGCCGCCCGATGGATTGTGCCATACAACGCTGGAACGCTGCTTCACCCGCATCACAAACGAAATCGATCCGCAGCGTGTATCGCCGATTTCAACGTGAGTTGTGGGGGGGGGGGGGGGGGGGGGGGGGGGCCCCGCCGGGGGAGTAGAGGGGCACAGACGCCAACC
>JBBQQZ010000269.1:0-5626 GCA_038215325.1 Tepidisphaerales bacterium
TGCTCGGCGTTCGCGTGACGAACTGCGATGATCGTCCTCCGCAAATTTGTGGAGCACTTCGAATGTAGCATGCTACATCGGGCGCTACATGCCGAACTGGCCCGTCCAACCGCGCAACCCGATGGCCGGCCGTTCGTTACGTGATCGCGAGGTCCGATCCCGCCGGCGGCGCAAATGCGCGCGTGCTACATTTGCTACATTCTCTCCCCGCGTAGCGGCGAGCACGCAGTGCCGCCTCTTTCCCCAAACCCCGCGGGACTGCGTCCGCGCCGCTACGCGGAATTGCGGGTCGGAGCGTCTCTTCACTTGTGAATGAGCACGCCACGCGCCCAGCGCGCGGACCCTCCATACAGACCCCCGCGCAGCGCGTTTGTCAAGACAATAGCGCAGCGCCGAACGATTTTTTTCTGCAATTTTCGCGAATGCTCCCGGCACGCCTCCGCGAGGGCGAATCCTGGCGCGACTTCAGTTTGCCGGTATCGGACAAGGGCGGTGCGTCAGAGACGCACCCTACAGGCTTTAACGCTAGTTTTTTGTACGACGACCAATCGATCACATCGAATCGAAGATCGCCGGTGAGAAACCGGGGCCACACTCAACTGGCGCGTTCATGACCTTGGGATAAGGCATGATATAGTGTCCTTTGACAACGTATTCTGCGGATGTTTCGCCAGGTTCGTCGTCCTCGTAGAAGACCAGCGCTACGGTTCGATCTGTAGGTTGGCCGTTCGGTTTGACGGTCTGAACTGCATAGCAGAAATTGCGATCTGCGAACGCTTTTACGTTCCGCCAGTCCGATTCATCGGCATCGGCCGGCTCGATCTTTCTTAACGTATGACACAGCACATATCGTTCAGACCAGTTGAACCACTGCGTTCCCTGTGCTTGAAGACAGAACTCCCACATCACCACGATTTCTATGGGTCGATAAGCACCCACCCGGTCGAGAGCACGGGAATACAGAAACCTAAATACGTCCAATCGTTGTTCAAACGCATCCACTTGTCGAAAAACTCCTCAAAACGTTAGAAAAGCGACAATCGAGTTGAACAACTGTCGCCGGGCTTTGTCGCGATCGGAGACGCGCTATCTCGATTGATTCGCGATGGACTGGATGTTCCCCAGCGACTGCTGCTGCGTCTGTAATTGCGACAGCGAGCTTTCCAGTCCTGAGAACTGACGCTCCAGGCGCAGTCGCTTGGCGGCCAGTTGGGCGTCGAGGGATTCGATGCGGTCTTTGAACTGATCGGTCCGCTGGTCCAGCGTCTTGTTCTGGCGGGTGACGATGCCGTTGACCGGGTCGATCAGCTTGTTGAGGCGCTGCTGCATCGTCACGCCGACGCCGCCGGTGATGGAGTTGATGGCGTTGTCGATCTTGAGCTGCTTGCCGCTGATCGCGCCGTCGACGGGGTCGCCGGTGAGGCCGAGGTCGAACAGCACCTGGCTGGCGTTGAGCTGTTGCAGATCGAATGTCGCGACGCCGGCGGTAAGGTCGGTGAGCTTGATGCGGCCGTCGTCGGTGATTTCGGCGCGGAGCTTGGCGGTGGAGGCGGCGTTGATGCCCGAGACGATCTGGCCGAGGTTGGTCACGGCGCCGATGGTGACGTCGACCGTGGTCCCGTCCTTGAGCTTGGCCTTGAAGTCCGGCACGCCGTCGCCGGCGGTTTGTACGCCGGAGCCGCGGTTGAGCAGGTCGAGCTTGGTGTTGTCGGCGATGGCGTCGCCGGCCTCGGTGAAGAGCGCCTCGACCGATTCCGGGTCGCTCGCGTAGGCCGAATCAAACTTACCCTGATCGAATTCGAGCCTACCGCCTTGACCGACGCGCAGGCCGACGTCCGCGAGGATGCGGTACTTGCCCGCCTGCGGGACGACCGTGCTGATCATCGAATAGACTTCGTTTTCCACCTGCGAAATCGACAGATCGCCCAGCAGGATGCCGCGCTCCAGCGTCTCGGAATCGAACTTGGTGTATTCGTCGATCTTGTCGATGAGTTCGTTGAACTTCTCGGTGAACTTGGTCAGTTCCTCGCCGACGTTGGCGACATCGCGGGTGATGTTGACCGTAACGGGCTCTTTGCTGACGCCCTGAAGATCGATATTGACGCCCTTGATGACGCCGGCGATCTGGTTGCGGCTGGCGGTGATCAAGAGCGGCTCCGCCGCGTCCGCGGACCCGACGAAGACCGCGGCGTCCTGGGCCTGCACGAGGGTGCGGGTGTCGAGATTGGTCGCGCCCCCGTCCATCGTCACCCGGCCGGCTTTGCCGGAGTTGGTGGCGTTGAGGGAGAGGCGGAAGGGGGCCGATCCTGTGCCGTCGTTAATGATCTGCGCGGTCACGCCGTAGCCGAGGTTGTTGATCTTGGTCTGCACCTGCGCCAGGGTGTCGGTGGCGGTGATGTCGATGGTCTTTTCTCGCGAACCATCGATCGTGGTGGTGGTTGCGGTGCCGAGAATGCCCAGGTCTTCTGCGGTGGTGGAGTTGTCGTCCTTGACCTGCATTTTTCCGCCGCCACCGGAGGCGTCGGTGATGAGCAGTCCGTCGCCTTTGGCGTTGATCGAAGCGACCACCTGCCCGCCGGACGCGAACGCGGAGTTGATCTTCCGCACAACGTCGCCCATGCGCTGATCGACGGTGTTATCAATGTTGATCGTGCGGCTCGTGCCGTCGCCGGCCTGGATGGTGAACCGGCCTGTCGCGACGCCCTTGCCGCCGTTGTAGCCCGAGAGCGTGGTGGCTTCGCTGACCCACTTGCGCTGGAGGTTCGCGCCTTTGACCACCGGCTTGGCGGCGGTGAATGTGCCGGCGATGCCGAGCTGCGTCGCGCCCGTGCCCGAGACGTCGGAGATGACCAGGTTCCCGACTCCGCCGGTGGTGTCGGTGATCTGAATGCCGCTACCGGCCGGGTTGACTTCGGCCTTGATGCCGGCGCCGGAGTTGTTGACCACGTCGATCGCGGTTTGAAGCGTTTGAGCGCCGGACAGATCGATCGAGCGCGCCGAGCCGCTGCGGTTGGTGACGCTGATCGTCCCCAGCGTGATGCCGGCACCGCCGTTAAGGGTTTTCAGGAGGACGGTTCCGAGCTTGGACAGTACGGCGTCGCCTTCGAGCGTGTTGCCGGTCCCGCTTTTTTCCAGCCCCAAGTCCTTGGCGGCGGTCGATCCTGCCAGCCCCGCGACGCTGAGCGTCCCGCCGCCGCCGGTGTTGTCGGTGAGGGTGATGGTCTTGGCGCCCGGCGCGAGCGACGCGGTGAGCTTGGTGCCCGAGGCGGTGTTGATCGCGTCGATCGCCTCACCGAGCGTGCCTGCGGCGGCGAGATCCACGTTGGCGGTCGTGCCGTCGCGGAACGTGATCGCAAAATCGGGGCCCGTGCGGTTGGAAACGCCATTGCCGTCGTTGAGCGTCGTGAGTTTCGTATCGCGTCCAACGTACTGCAGCACGCTGCCGGAGATCTGCCCGAGGATGTTGGAGCCGGCGATGCCCAGGTCGGTGGCGCTGGTGGTCGTGCCGACGTCTTGAACGATCAGGTCGCTGTCGAGCCCTCCGGACTGGTCGGTGAGGACGAGGCGGTCGTTGGTGACGCTGGCTCGGATGTTAATGTCGACGGTGGTGTTGATTTTCTTGACGACGTCGTCGAGCGAGACGGCGTCGCTGAGGTCGATGACGGCGTTCTTGCCGGTCATATCAGTAACGCGGATCTTGCCCCGCGACACGCCCGCTCCGCCGCGGAGGTCGGAGAGGAGGTTTTCCTGCGTGACTTCTCCGCCGCCGACTTCGATGGTTAGGGTTCCGGCACCGACGGGGGCTTTGTCGGCGCTGGAGAAGCCTTTGCTGACCATCTGCTGGGCTTGGACGAGGCGTGCGACCTGGAACTGATACGTCCCGACGGCGGCGCCTTTGGAGGCCGAAGCGGTCAGGACATCTTCATTGCTGCTGGTGGCGGTGGCGGCGGTGAAAAAGCTGGGCTTGGCGAACTGCTGAGCGGAGATCCGCATCGAGACAAGACGGGTGGAGACTTCGGTGTACGCGGTTTTCTGGCTGCTGATGGCATCAACGCGGGCCTGGACGAGGTCCTTCTTGCGGCCCTCGAGTCGCATCAACTGATCGATGATGTCCTTGGAATTCAACCCCGAGACGAGGCCGATTCCGGTGGTGATAGTACCCATGTTGACCAGTACTGAGGGTGGGGTGCTGGGGACTGAGCAGGGGATTGGCTCAGCACTCAGTCCTCATCACTCAGTACTCTTGATTCTTCCTAATCATCCAGCACGCTTCCGCGATACAACATCCGCCAGTCCCTATTCTTAGGATCGGCAAGTTCGTCCCCCGGCTTGGAGTCCATTTCCCCGTGCCCGCGGCGGGTTCGCTTGGCGCGGTCGAGGGCCCATAGCAGCATGAACTCCTGCTGCATGCGCCGGGCGCGCTTCAGAGTGCGGGCGGTTTCGATTAACTGGGGGATGGTTTCGCCGGTCGCTGCCGTCATATACGTCATTTATCGGAACAGGCAGGGGGGTGGGGTTAGGAAAAAGCGCGATCGGGGCAAAGCCTGCTACAATAACGATCGGCACTTCGGCCGGGGTTGACGTGATTGCGAGACGTTTCCATTCTCGGCGGGTTTTCCTCCTCCACGGGGCACTGTTGGTGGCGGTGCTGGTGGTGGCGTACATCTCGGCGCTGGCCCAGTACCGATCGATGCACGACCGGCAACTGGAGGAAGTCCGCGTTCAGCAGCAATTGTCAGCCCGAACGTCGGCGTTGCTGATCGAACAGAACGTCCGGCTCATTGCCACCGCGCTGCCCGACCTCGATCACGAGCCCTCGATCACCGAGCTATTGCCGGTCCAGTGGATTCGCGCCGCGGCGCTCTTCGATCGCAAAACCGGCGAGCCCCTCTCCGCGCCCGGGAATGCGGGCAGCGAGCTGCGTCCCGGCGTGCAGCGTCACCGGAAACTGCTCTCGACCACCCGGCCGACCGTGCGGATCGACGGGGTCGATATCCTGGTTGCCACGCCGGCGCAGCAGCCCGGCGCGGTCCGGGTCGCACAAATCTCAAGGGCGCAGATCACTGCCGAGCTGATGGCGCTCAAAATCCGCGCGATGGACGCGAACAGCTATCTCGGCATCGAAGGCGGCATGTTGCTCGCTGGCGACGGAACGGCATTGGCTGGAAAGCATCTTAACGAACTAATTTCCGACCCCAACGTCGTGCAGCAGCTCCGAGCGCTCATCGACGCCGGCGGTGCCGGTTCGACGATTGCCAGCGTCGGCTACCCGGCGCGGATGACGCTCTACACCGTGCAGCCGGTGACACCGCTGCCGGAGGTGAAGTGGTATTTGTTGATCATTCGTGACGCGGTGGACGAGCAGATCGACCTGACGCTTCGGCCGCTGGTGTGGCAGTTGGTGAGCGGGGCGTCGATGATGGTGATGGCGGTGGCGGTGGTGCTGCTGTCGACGACGATCAGCCTCTATCGCGGGCGGCGCAGAATCGAAGCGCTGCGCATGGAGATGATCAATCGCGACCTCCAGAAAGCGCGAAACATCCAGCTCCACTGGCTGCCCGACCCGGTTCTCAACACCAGCGACTACCAGATCGCCGCGGAAAACCAGCCAGCGGCGCATATCAGC
>JBBQQZ010000270.1:0-5602 GCA_038215325.1 Tepidisphaerales bacterium
CGCCACCGGTGCAGTGGGCGAAGAATTTCTTCGCGTGCTGGCGGAGCGCAATTTCCCGATCAAGAACCTTCGTCTGCTCGCCTCGTCGCGATCCGCCGGCAAAAAGGTGACGTTCAAGGGGATCGAATACACGATCGAGGAGCTCACGAAAGACAGCTTCAAGGACATCCAGATCGCGCTGTTCAGCGCCGGCGGATCGATCAGCAAGGAATTCGCGCCGGTGGCGGTCGCTGCGGGCGCGGTGGTGGTGGATAACTCGTCCGCGTTCCGCATGAAGGACGGCGTGCCGCTGGTGGTGCCGGAAGTGAACCCGGAACAAATCCACAAGCACAACGGCGTGATCGCCAACCCCAATTGCAGCACGATCATCATGAACGTGCCGGTCTGGCCTCTGCACAAGGCCAACAAGATCAAGCGGATCATCGTCAGCACCTACCAGGCCGTCAGCGGCGCGGGCGCGTGGGGCCTGTACGAACTGGAACAACAACAAAAAGCCTTCGCCGCCGGCGAAGAGATCAAGAAGGAAAAGTTTCCGCACCAGATCTTCAACAACCTCTTCAGCCACAACACCGCCATCGGGCCCGAGGGCTACAACGAAGAAGAGATGAAGATGGTGAAGGAGACGCGTAAGATCTTCAACGAGCCGAAGATCCACGTCACCGCGACCTGCATCCGCGTGCCGATCCCGCGGGCGCACTGCGAATCGATCAACCTCGAATTCACCCAGCCGATCACGCCGGACGAAGTCCGCACAATCCTAAGCAAGGCCCCGGGCGTGACGATCGTGGACGACGCCGCGACCAACACCTTCCCGATGCCCCTGGCCGCCAGCCACCAGGACGACGTCCTGGTCGGCCGAATCCGCCAGGACATCTCGCGCGACGACGGCCGGGGCATCGAGCTGTTCGTCTCCGGCGACCAGATCCGCAAAGGTGCCGCCACCAACGCGGTGCAGATCGCTGAAAAACTGCTCTAACCGAAGCGATCCATCAAACCCCCATCAACACCCCCACGGAAAAGCCGTGGGGTTTTCTGCTGCGATAACTTCCTCGCTACAAAGAAAAATCGATTTTTTAATTGAATGCCATGTGACCCGTTCGTATTTTGCTTGGAGCACAAACCACGGGAGTTTTATGACGACGCAGCAAGTTGCGGATCGGTTGGTGGCGCTCTGTCGCGAAGGGAAAAACGTTCAGGCGCTCGATGAGTTGTATTCGCCGGACATCGTCTCGATTGAGCCCTTTGGCGACGAAACCATGCCCGCTGAGATCAAAGGAATCGCCGCTGTCCGCGCCAAGACAGACTGGTGGTACGCCAGCTTCGAGTGGCACGGCGGGAGCGTCGACGGCCCGCTGGTGTCGGACGCGCACTTCGCGGCGCGCTTCTCCATGGACGTCACCGAACGCAAGACCGGCCAGCGCTCTCAGATGGTGGAGCTGGCGGTCTACGAAGTGAAGGACGGGAAAATCGTCAGTGAGCGGTTCTTCTATCGCATGGGTGCGTAGTGCCTTGCCCCTGACCGTTTCCCGCCCGCCCGTGTAGCCGCGAGCTTGCTCGCGCTGATCCACCCGAGCGAGTAAATTCGCGGGCTACACGTGGGACGGTGCTTTCAGGGTTCGCGCGATTCGTCAACGGTCGACTTGAATGTCCGACCTGTCGGGCGTAAGGTGGCGTTCATCTGCCCGGATAACTTGTTTTTTGGTTAGCCTGGACCCCTAATTGGGGGTATTTTCTAGGAAGTGTCGTGATTTTTCTTGACGAGTGAAACAAATATGGGGATATTCTGATATGTCCTCGTACGGTGCTCCGTTTTTGCACACGACTCCCTTGGTTTGACTGACGTCGCAGCCGGGTTTGTCGTTGGAGCTGAACAGCTAGTTGGCGGTCGGGCCAATGGGTTGTGTTTGACCAGATCGCCGCGTCATTAGGTGACACATGTCGGTCGAATTACTTGAAACTCCGGGTTCCGATGAAGCTGCGCGGGGCCGGCGGCTGAGCTACAAATTTCAGCGGCTGCGCGAACGCGTCCGATCGGCGATCGAGTCCGGCGAACTCAACGGCAAACTGCCCGGCGAGCGCGTTCTCGCGCGCCGGTTCAAAGTCAACGCCAAGACCCTCAGCAAAGCCCTCACCGATCTGGCGGCAGAAGGATTGCTCGAACGCAACATCGGCCTGGGCACGTTCGTGCGCGGTTCGTCGAGCCCGAAGACCGTGCAGAAGTGCCTCGTGCTGCACGACCCGGAACAAGCTGGCTGCCCCATCATCGCGAGGCTTGCCCAGAGCGACGATATCGAACTCCAGACGCACGATCTGGTCGGCGAACTCCCTCCCAGCCTGCTCAATCCACATCGCTCGATCATCGTCTGCTCCAAGACGATGACCGACGACGCGTTGCGCGACCTGGTGGTGCGTGGGAAGATCATCGTGCTGCTTGACCGCAGCGCCGGCTCGTACACGACGCACGCCGTCGTGATCGACCGCCTCAGCGCCGCCGCGGACCTGTCGCGCCGGATGATTCGCAGCGGGCACAGCAACCTCATGCTGGTCGGCGCCGAACGCCCCATCGAAATGCTCCGCGATCTTCCGGCGCTGCTGCCGGCGTCGGTCAGCGTGCGTGCCGGCACTCTCGATGATGTGCGCAATGCGGCCGATCTTGGCGTCACCGGGTTGATCTGCACCAGCCCCGAAACCGCCCGCCACGCCAGCGCGATGCTCGCGGGCCTTGGCATCGATGTGCCCGAGCAGGTCAGCATCACCGCGATGGGCCGTATCAACGACGACGAAGATGTCCCGTGCTCCGGGCAGTACGTGCGCGTCGATACCGTCGTCCAGGCGATCCGCCATCTGCTCAGCGAATCCACGCCCCACCGCCCGATCGCACTGTGGCTGGGCGGCGAATTCACGAATCAGCAGACCATCGCGCTGCCCGCAAACGCGTAAATTCCCGCTTACATAACGACAGTAGCCGCAACATTACGTGTGGCGCGTCTTCATTCGATCTCGAACGGATTAAAGACGCGCAACACGTAGTGTTGCGGCTACTGGATGTCAGCTTTTTCCGGATCGATCAGACGATTTCCAGCACCTGCTTGGCGCGGTCCAGTTCGACTCGCAGCTTCGCGTAAGGTACGTCCTGCACCGCCTGTTTCGCGTCGATCGCCAGGCACGCGGCGATGGCGCTGGATTCGCCCAGGATCATGAAGACCGGTTCCATGCGCACCGAACCGTAGGCGATGTGACTGGTGGAGCAGCAGACCGGCACGAGCAGGTTGGTGATCTGATCGCGTTTGGGAACGATCGATCGATAGCTGATCCCGTACGGACCCTTCGGCGGCAACTGGACGTCGCCGTCGTTCATGACTTTGCCTTCGGCGTTGATGAAGCGGGTGCAGTTGTGGCTGTCGAGTTGATAGCTGCCCATGCCGACCGGGTCGGGGCACTGGCGGGTGTGCATGCAGTCGTGTTCGGTGGCGACATAGTCGCTGATCATGCGGCGCGCCTCGCGCACGTAGAGTTGCGGCGACCATCCGCCGGTGGTGACGAACTCATCCTTCGACAAGCCCCAGCGACGGTACGCGATCCCGTATTGCTCGGGGATGGAGCGCGCGTTGGCGAGGAACCAGTAATAGCCCTTCTGGTAGGTGACGTGCGCCTGGAAGAGTTTTTCGCGCGATTCGTAGCAGCCGTCTGCCCAGTTCCAGCTCATGCCGATGAAATCGCTGGAGACGGGTCCGTGATTGTTCGTGTCGGTCTTGTGGAAACCGCCTGGCGTTTTGTTGGGGAAGATATCGAACTTGGTGGGGACGGTGGTGTACGCGCCGTCCTTTTGCCTGACCTGTTCGTTGTAGTTGTCCTTGTCGCCGCTGAACCATCGTTCGGCGAGGAGGTATTGCGTCGGGTCGTAGTGTTCCGGTTTTTCCCACGGGATAATCAGCGACGGGTCGTCGGTCATGCAGATGCGGAAGTTGTAGGCCTGCACGCGATGATCGCCCTGGCCTTGGAGATTGGACTGGTCCTGCGGCTCGACCTGCGGCAAGAGGCCCGACGACGGATCGCCGGGGACGACATACGGATCGACGGCGGCGGGGACGAACTGGTGGTGCTTGCGCACCTGGATGCCGTTGATGGTTTCGCCGTAGACGTCGTTGCTCTCGCGGCCGACGTGGTATTTCACGCCGGCTTTGGCGAGAAGATCGCCTTCGTAGGTGGCGTCGATGAACATCTTCGCCTCGACGCGAAGCCCGCCCAGCAGCGTGATCGCGCTAATCTTGCCTGCCGACGTTTCGACCTTGTCGAGATACTGACACAGCATCGGTTTGATGCTCGCGCTGGCGAGCCAGTCTTCGTACACTTTCGTCGCGACCTTGGGCTCGAAGTACCACTCTTCGGATTTGCCGTAGTGCTTGCCGGTGCGGCGATAGAACTCGCGGCCTTTCCCGCCGATGACGTGCGCCTTGCCGTGGTCGGTCCAGCCGAGCCCGCCTGACGTGAGCCCGCCGACAAACTTGCCCGGCTGCAACAGCGCGACGGTCTTGCCTCGTTCGGCCGCCTCGATCGCCGCGATCACGCCGGCGCTCGATGCGCCGTAGATGCAGATATCGACGGAGAGTTTCTGATCGGTCTTCTGGACCCAGTCGGGACGGAAGTAATGGAGGTCGGACATGGAGGCGGTTCCTTTGTGTTGTTTCGGCGGACGGAGGTGAAATATACCGCTTCGACGCGCCGAAAACCCGCGCGATCTGAGATGGATTCGGGTAGCTTTGTCGCGCATGGAGTTTCCTGAATCGCGCACCGGGGTTATGCCGGTGCTGGAACAGTGGCAGCAGGCGCGTAAGCGTCTGCGGTGGGCCTACGCGGGCCCGCTGGATAATCCGGCGAACCATTTGCGCCCGTTCGAGGACAGCGGTGCCTGGCTGGTGGTGTCCGGGGAGGCACGGATAAAAATAGGGGAAACATGGGTAATTGCTGGCGCTGGCGAGTGGCTGATCCCCCCGCCGCACGGATCGACCGAGCAGCGGTTTGCCAGCGGGACGAACCTGGTGTCGATTCGATTCGTCTTCACCTGGCCGGACGGGAGGCCGGTGTTCGAGCGAGGATTGCCGGTCAAGCTGGCGAACCTGAAGTTTCCCGCATTGCGCACGGCGGCGACGCAGCTCGTCACCGCGTGCGGCAATCCTTCGCCCGCGCACGGACCGGGACTGCAGCAGAACCCCGTCGATGTCAGCCGATTTCTGCGAATAGATCGCGCGTTCGCGGAGTTCCTGATCGAATGGGCCTTTGCGCTGCGTGAAAACGGCGTCGAACCGATGCCAGGCCAGCCGATTGACCAGCGGGTGCGCGAAGGGCTTCGACTGCTCCAGGAACAGAATCTTTCCAACGCACGGCTGGCGCGAGAGCTGGGATTGAGCATCAGTCAGCTCGACCGGATCTTCATGCAGCAGATCGGCCAGACGCCGCGCGCGTATCGCGAGCAACGCAGGCTGGAACGCGTGCGCGAGGCGCTGCGGCACACCAACGAAACGATCAAGTCGATCGGATACGCAGCGGGATTCAAACGATTAAGCCACTTTTCGGCGTGGTTCGCGCGGCACACGGGGACGAG
>JBBQQZ010000271.1:0-5564 GCA_038215325.1 Tepidisphaerales bacterium
TTCCTCACCGATCCTGCTGCGCGGCTGGTTACAGCACGGGCACGGTTTGTCGTCCTGCTTGAGGTCATGCTCACGACGGATGACCGGAAGATGACCAAACTCATCGGACGAAAGATCACGCCGTCCACGGCGTTTGACCCGCCGGACGGTCGCAGGATCGATCGAGTCGCCAGGCGTCTGGACAGGAAGGTCCGCCGTGTCCACCGGGCGGGCTTCAAGATGCGTGGCAAATTCCAGCAGCAACTGGGCGACGTCCCCCTCGGCCGAGCCGCAGCGGAAAGAGTCGGCGCGCGGGCCGTACAGCTTTTTCATCGCGAGCATCAACTGCTGCTTGAGGCGGAGCTGTTCCAGCTCGGCCTCAGCCTTGATCCGCTCCATCTCCTGTTCCATCGCCTGCTTCAACGCCAACTGCCGCGCCTCGGCGTCGGTCCTGGTCTGTTCCAGTTCCTCGCACAGCCTGGTGATGCGATTCTCTCGCGTGGCAAGCAGTTCATGTCGTTCGCTCCGAGCCGACCTCCTCGCGGCGCGCCAAATGTGGATCGGATCGGCGGCCAGTGACGAGGAACGCCAGCAGCGCGAGGTATCCGACTTCTGCAACTACCGCAACGCCGCCGGCGAGTTCCTCGATTTCCATGCCCTGCGGCATACCCGCTGCACATGGCTGTTTCAGATCGAAGGACTGAACCCGCGCGAAGTGCAGGAATTGATGAGCGTGTCGTCGCTGGCGCTGGTCGATCGCTGCAGCCGCAGCCACAAGCGCGCAACCGAGATCGCGATCGGCCCCGGCCCCGACCTCTCCGCACCGCCGGAGTTCACCCGGCAACGGGCGACCGGCACGGATGGACGCCAAGCAGACGATGCCGGTATGCGCTTGGCGTCCTGCTTGGCGTCAAACCATGACGTGAGCGGTCACGAACGGTCACAAACAGCGAAGTCAGTAGAAAATGCCAGAGTAGGCATTTCTCGCAGCAAAAACAACGAAAATACCTTGGTTCTTAGCGGAGGCGGAGGGATTCGAACCCCCGAGACCCTTGCGGGCCTACCGGTTTTCAAGACCGGCGCAATTAACCGCTCTGCCACGCCTCCGGCGATCGGTCGGGTCAGAACGTAGCCGATGGGCGGCGTTCGGGCAATGCCGAATGGGTGAATGACGGACCCAGGGGTGCGTGAAGGACGAGCGGGGGTCGCTTGAACTTAGTTGGCGTGCATGTGATGGCGACGGATGCGGCGGACGACGCTGAGCAGGCCGTAGGCTTGCAGAGGGGTTACGAAAAGGTGGACCTGTGTGCCGGGAACCTTGCGGTTCAGGAGCGCGTCGCCGTCGGTGTCGTCGCTGAGGATTGCGACGTGACTGGGACGATCGTGGCGCGGGAGGGTCGCCAGGCGATCCAAGGCCGCTTCCATTTCCGGACGCTCGCCGGCGAGGATTAGCAGTTCCACCCCACCGGCGGCGACGCGCTGGCAGGCGGAATCAATGCTGTCGGCGGAAACGATATCGTAGCCGGCGTTCTGCGCCATGGCGGCGGCAACGCTGGTGACACGGGTGGCGGCGGCGGACTGGATAACGACGGTCTCGTGGGGCGTGGTAAAAGTGCTCATAAAGTTTCGCTCCGGGGCGGTTTCCCGAACCTTAAGCCTATCCTCACCCACCCGATCCTCAACCGATTTTACCGGAACTCAAACAATCTTAGCGCCGCCCAAATATTCCGGTTCTTGGCCCTACCACATCTGGTAGATGGCAACCTTCCCTGCGACAATCCAGCCCACCCATTGCCCCCATGCCGGACCCCCGACTAGCATACGGGGGCTGTCGAAATCCCCGAACGGAGAAGTCATGGACGAGCTGATCCGGCCGAACTGGCATATGGCGTTGGTGCATTTCCCGATCGGGCTGCTGGTTGCCGGCGTCCTCGTCGAGATATTCTCGTTCCTGGGGTGGCGCCGGAGCAGTTTCCGGACGTTCGGCCGTTGGGCGATTTTGCTGGGCGCGATCGTTGCGGTCCCGGCAACGTTCAGCGGGCTACATGCCTTGGACGATGTCGTGCCAGGTGGAATCGCCGCGCTGGAACTGACCGACCCCATCGCCGCCGAGACTCTGCGCGACCACCTCTGGATGAACTCGGTCGCCACCGGCGCCGCGATGCTGCTGGTGGTCGTCTGGATCGCGCTGGCGGATGTGTGGCGCGACCGGCTGTCGCTGGTCTTCAAGATTTTGCTGCTGTTGACGCTAGCACTGGTGGTGATCGGCGCCCATCATGGCGGGGAGATCGTCTATGCCCACCACATCGGCCCGTACGAAGGTGGCCCGGCGAGCTTGCCCGCAGCGCTTCCGGACCAGCCGATCGACAAGCTGCTGGACCAGGCGCTGGTCTCGCAGCAAACGCACGTGGTGATCGCGGGGTTTGCGATCGCAATGGCGTGCGTGTGTCTGGGATGGTCCATCCGCGCGGTGGCGCAGCACGAGGATTTGAGCGCCGACGACGAGGCCGCCAACGCCCACCGCATCGCGGCGGCGTTCGCGCCGGACATCGGTGCGCTAATTGACCCGAGAGGTCTGTTGGGTCATGGCGCGGTATCCCCGAATCACACCCCGCCGGTGCGTGCCGGGCGGTTCTGGTTCCTGACCGCGCTGCTGCTCCTGCTCGCCGCGGGCACGGGGATTTGGTATTTGGCGATGAACGAATCCAACGCCAGCGATGGCCGCGGTCAGTGGGACGTTCAGGCGCTGCGCTACGCGATCACCACCCCGCTGGAAGAGAACGGCCCGCAGATCACCCGGCGATTCGCCCACACGATCAGCGGCGCGGTGCTGATTGGTGGCTCGCTCCTGCTCGCACTCGCCGCCACCACCGCGCGGCGTAACAAGTGGCTGCTGATCATGCTGGCGATCCCGATGATCGCGGCGCTGGCGATCCAGGTGTGGCTCGGCATCTTGCTCGTCACCGACGGCCCGGCGGGCACGGTGACGAAGTTCAACGAGCCGGTGTCTATGCGGTCAGACATCGCGCCGATGATGTCCGTGCGATCCTGACGCCTGGTCCGATTCACACATGTTTCAGCAGCGTCGCTCGACCTCAGACGCAACGCTACGCGCTGCGCGTTTTAGCGGGGTTTTACCGAATCGGAAGACGCGCAACGCGTAGCGTTGCGGCTACTTGTCGACGATATGCCGACTGACCGCCAGAAGCTGTCATTGCGTCGGCAAGAAGGCCCATCGCAGCTCGACCTCGTCCTGACGAACCTGATTTTGCAGATATGCAACGCGATCGTCTGCTTGCGACTGCAATTGGCGATAGCGCGATCGCTCTTCCTTGAGCGACGCCAACTCATCGGCCTGCTCCCTCGCGGCCCGCTCGTCACCCGCCGCCGCGGACAAGGCGTGCATCTGCTTGATCCGCTCGATTAGTCTCGAAAGCTCGCGGTTGTATCGGTCGCGCCATTGTTTCGCGACTTCGAGTTCGCGGTTCGTCTTGTCAAATCGCATGCGTTGCAGATTCGTAATATGGCTATCGCACAGGCACTGGATCAGCTCTCGGGAGTCGGCACCAACGACTTCGCGATCCACGTTCACTCGAATGAGCAGCGTGCCGGGGATCGTCCGAACGTCGAGGACGCGCAGATACTCGTCGACCGCGTTTCCTCCGCGGGCCTGGATTGCCTTGAAGAACGCGGTTTCGCGGAACTTGGGGTGCTGCTCGACCACGTTCCGGATGAGAGCGGGATTTTGGAGCATCACGGCGTGCGTTTCCAGCATCATCGCCGCGATGCCGGCGTCGGGGATACCGTCAGCCGACAAAATCAGCAGCCCCGCGCCATCCGCAACGGGACGAGTGGTCGGTCCGGCGAGCAGAGGAGCCCAAAGTATCAGAACCGTAAGCAGAGAGATCGATTTCATCATGGTAAACCCGGGTGGATGGTGTCAGCAGCCTATTCCCCGCGGGACCATGTTACTGCGGACACCTTGAACAAACGCCGCCCGGAGAACGACTGCGGCAAAAAATCCGTTTTTTTTCGCCGGCGCTGCGCGTTTGTCGTGACAATCGCGCAGCGCCACCTGTCTATAGGGAGCGCCCGCGCGTGCGTCGCCAGTGCCTCCCTACGATCGACTACGCTCTTCGGAAATTTGCGTTGAATTGGTTCATCGCGCCGATCGTGTAGCTCGCTATAGGGTTCGCCGAGCGAACCGTGTTGCGGGGACGGTTCGCACGGCGAACCGTACGGCATAGAAACCGTGCGTGAAAATGGGTAATCTCCAGCACCAACGGAAACATCGAAAACATCGCTATGTCCTTATCTTTACTATAATTGCTATATTACACGCTCCGGGATCCCGCGAGACAAAAAGTACGGCCTTACGACGCGGGGATTTCTTTTTCCAGTTGGCCGAGCAAACGCTTCTTCATAGTCGTCGGAAATGTATACGATACGCCGCGATGAGCATCACCCTTGCACGATGCGACGCGGCGGACATTCTCAACCTCAGGCACCGCATCCTCCGCGCGGGCTTGCCGCGCGAGACGGCGTCGTTTGACGGGGATGACGACCCGGCGACGGCGCACTTCGCTGCGCAGCAAGGTGAGCGGATCGTCGGTTGCGTGTCGGTGATGCGTCGGGCTTACGACGGTCGCGAAGCGTGGCAATTGCGAGGGATGGCGGTGGATGCCGGGATGCAGCGCGCCGGCGTCGGCGCCATGCTGCTGGGCGCGGCCGAGCTTCATGTGCGGGAGTCCGGCGTGCCGCTCATTTGGTGCAACGCCCGCGAGCTGGCGGTGGGGTTCTATCGTAGGCATGGGTGGATGGTGGTGTCCGAACGGTTTGAATTTCCGACCGCTGGCCCGCATTTTCGGATGACGCGGGAGTTATGAGCCCGGCGTCGATCGAATCTCACAGAGTTTCGACCTCGTTTGTCGCAGGACAGCACTTTGCCTGCCCGAACCGACGGCGTAGATTCAGGACAGCCCATGAACCGGCGTGACGCTGCTGCGCGATGAGCACCATGGACACAAGATCGCGCTTTGCGATCAGGCGGATGGTTCCCGCGCCGCCCGATCAAGCGGGTTTGGCGGCGGCACCGCCTTTGGGGGTTCATCATCCGGCTAACTTGGCGTCGGCTGCCGCTCGTGCGTCCTGCGGAAAAATGACGCCATGATCCTGTCCTATCGTTCCACTCGTGTCGCCGCATGACACGACGGAAACGGCGAGTGTTTCGTCCATAGACTCGTCGGCGATAATGGCTTTTCGGTCTCTCACTGGGCGGGTTCCTCGTCTGTTTTCGATACGGTAACTCGCTTGGCGACCTCCCGCTTGCAGATTCCGCCGGTTCATTTTCACCTCTGCATCGGTCGCGGGCGCGATGAAGCATGCGTTCGGCGAGAAGTTTGGGAAATTGGGCAAATCTTCGTCCAGCCGGTATCGTCGCACTTCAATGGGTTGGTTCGAACGATGGAAAACGCGCCGCCGCGAGGGGCCGGTGGTGCGCCCCTGGGCGATCGCCGGGCCCGTGCTCGTCCTGCTGTTGGCGGCGCCGCTGATCCGTCCTCTATTTTCCCCCACCGGCACCACCG
>JBBQQZ010000272.1:0-5555 GCA_038215325.1 Tepidisphaerales bacterium
TCGCGATCGACGGGCCTTGCCCCGGCTGATACGTGAACGCGCCCTCGTCGGCCTTGAAACACTTTACGACGTACTGCACCGCGCGCTCCACCGGCTCCTTCGAGACGTTCATCCCGACATTCTGCGACGCCCGCAGCGCCAGCGCCGACCAACCCGACAACGACAGATCGCTATCCCCCGACCCTGGCTCGTAGCGCCATCCGCCGCGGTTGTTGTCGTCCTTCTGAACTTTCTGGGCGGTGAGGATGACGTCGATCAGCCGCTGTAGCGCAGTTTGAATCGCGTCACGCTTCTGCGGGTTCGGTTCCACGCCCATCGCCTCTGCCAGCGCTAGCGCCACGATGCCCTGCCCGTACATTCGCGAACCGTCCACCGAACCGACGTACCCGTTCTTCGGCACCGCCTGCACCAGAAAATCGACCGCGCCGCGCACCACCAACCCATGCTTCCCCGCATCCGGCGCATGCCCGGCCGCAAGATACCCCAGCACCGCCAGCGCGGTCGTCGCCACGCCGTTCGGGCCGTCCGTGATCGAGCCGTCCGCCTTCTGTTGCTTCGCCAGGTACCCAAGCCCCTTCTCGACGGCGGCATCGACCTCCGGGCCGACGCGCTGGTCGGCGCGAATGTTGGACGCAAAGAGCGCAACGACACTAAAAGCGCATAGCAAAAAAGATGCGGACGCAGCCTCCGGCTTCCTCATTGTTCTTTGCGTTCTTTGCGTCTCTGCGCTCTTTGCGTCAAACGGAACCGTCATGGTTTCCTCCCCGACTTCGCTTCATCCAACGTCTGGAAATACAGCTTCAACTGCTCCTCGTATCCCGGCGGGACAAACGCGGCGTTGCCTGCCGTCGCGTTGGTGTCGCGCTTTTCGCGCAGGCGGCCCCACTCGGGCGTGGCGGTGCGGTCCAATGCGATCATCGATTCGTCCGCGCCCTCACCATCGAACGCGAACTCGTCGAAGAACATCGACTGAAACGCCGGCATGCCGGCGAGCTTGTCTTTCACGTCGCGCGCCATCGCGGCGTCCCAGGCTCGCTCGAGCGCTTCGCTGGTCTGCTTCTGATACTCCCTCGCCGCAACCAGGTCCGGCGGCTGCTGACGAAGCGCCTCGGCGGCTTTGCCGGCGAAAAACCGGGCGGCGATCACCGGGTCGCGATCCACGGTCTTCCGCTGCGCGACACGCAGCGACGCCTGCAACTCCGCCACCGTATCCAGCACCTTCGCCTGCTGCTTCTCCGCGGCCGCGAGGTCGGCGCTGGAAAGACTCTTCTGCAGGGATTCGATCGCTGAGCCCAGTTGCTTGTCGCCGGTCGTCATCGGCAGCCCGAGCGAACCCAATTGCTGCGCCGACGACTGTAGCGACGCACTCGTCCCCGACGCCATCCCCGACGCCGACTCGCCGAGTTGCTGGCGCGCCTGCTCGGCCTGTTTCTGCGCTTCCGCCAGCGCCCGCTCGGCGGCGGCGCGGTCGGCGGGGTTGGCGTTCTGCGCGGCGTCCTGCGCCCGCTGCTGCGACTGCTTCATCGCCGCCAGCATCTCCGCCTGCTTTCGCAATGCCGCCACCTGCTGCGGCAAGTCCGCCAGCGCCCGCTGCGCACTGCGAAGCGCCTCAAGCGCCTGCTCGCGCTGCGGCGTCTGATCCTTCTGGAAGAAATCCTCTTCGCGGTCCTTCTCCACGTTCTGCAACGCCTCGGCGATCTGCTGCTGCTGCTGCGACAACGACTTCGTCGCCGCGTCCGACGCGGCCTCGGTGCGCTTGTTCACGCGCTGCTGCTGCTGCGCGATCGCCGATAACTGCTTCGCCTCCGCAGCGGCCGGGTCGTCGCTCGGCTTGCCGCTCGCGCCTGCCTCGCTCGGCGGCTGCCACTTCTCCGGTCCTTCCGCCTCCTTCGGCTCCTCGGTGGCGGCCCCCATCATGGCTTCGCGGTGCTCTTCTTCGAGCTTGGCGGGCTTCTCGAGCGCGGATTCCAGCGGCGTCCGCGCCGCCAGCGCATCAGGCGTATTGCCGCCCGACCACGCCAGCAAAAGTCGCCGCGCCGCTTCCGCAGGTTCGATCAGTTTCGCGCGGTCGGGCGACTGCGACCGGGATGCCAGGTGCAGCGCCTCCACCGCCTTTACCGCCTTTCCGAACTCCGCCGGCGGGGGCTGCTCTTTCAGCCGCAGGGTCGACATCGCCCGTGCGATCGTCTGCAAATCTTTCGCCCACGGCAGATCGCTGTCGCCGCGAAGCACCTGCGCCTGGGCGAGGATCGCGACGCGGTCGCGCTGCTTGTCGGGTTCGGTCTGCTTCACCCACTCTTCGCCGATCGACACCGCACTCGGACGCGCCTGGGCCTTCAACTGTTCATCGCACGCCGCCACCAGCGACCCCAGTTTCTGCTGAACGTCAGACGCCTTCGGGTCGATCTCCAGTCCGCGCAGACGCGTTTCCAGTTCGCCGCGCGCCCGCTGGATCGATTGCACCAGCGCCTCGCGCTCGGCCTTGGAGAGTTCCTTCTTCTGCTCCTCTGCCGCGCGGAGGTTTTCGATCTCGGCCTGAAGCAATCGCGCCTGCTCGCCGCGATAAAGGACGCGGAGCGACGCCACGAGCCGCGCGACCGAATCGCGATCCTGATCCGTCAGCGCCGGTGCGCCCCAGACCTGCCCGCTGGTGATCGACTGGGCGCGGTCGATCTGCTTTTCGAGGAAGTCGCTCATCACCGGCGAATCGCTCGTCGCGACGACGCGGAGCAGCGTCCGCAGGCACAGCGCCGAATCCGCCGGCTGCTGCGTGATCGATTCGGCGAGCTTCAGCGCCTCGGCGATCGCGTCAATGCGGCGCAGCACGCGCGGATCGACCGACCTGGGCGACAGCAGCACGCGGCACGGCGCACCCGCACGCGACTGCCCCGCCCCATCGACCGCGGTCAGCGTGATGCTGACGACATCGCCAAACACCAGTGCGTGCGGCGCGAGGTCGACGGTCGCCACGTCGCGGATCATGCGGCGCTCATCGCCAACGTCGATTTGGCGCGTGATGAGTTTCTTATCGCCGACCGCGACATCGAGCTGCAATTTCTCGACCCCAAAATCATCGATCGCCTGAAACGGAACGGCCGCGACGTCGCTGGGGTGGAGGCGGAGATCGGAGCGCACGAACTGGACGATCGGCGGGCGGTCATCGACGCAGACGATCTGCATCGCCGCGAACCCGCCGCCGGGAACTTCGCGCTGGCTGATCATGTCGATCGACCAGTCGTTCGATTTCTCGACGGTGAAGCTGGTCTCGCGCACGTACGGATCGATGGTGGCCGTGGTCGGAATGACGTCGGAGCCGACCTTGAGCGCGGCGTCCTTGAGGGCTTCGGTGGCTTGCAGTCGCAGGCTTACCTTCGTCCCGCGCACGGCTTCGATGCGGCCGTCCTCCGAATCCACCTCTAGCGGTTTGCGGGCGAGGTACTCGGGGAAGGTGAACGAGAACCGCAGCTTCGCCAGCGCCGGGCGCGTGAGCGTGCGGATCTGATACGTTTTCGAAACCGCGTCCCCGGCGCGCACGCGGTAAATCAAATCGCGCTCCACGCCCGGCAACGTGACGGCGAATCGATCGGCGAACGTCTGCGACATCGTCACGGGCTGAAGCGAGTTCTCGTCGGGTCCGACCAGCAGCGTTGCGTCGCCTTCACCTCGCGTGATGTCGGCGACGATAGCGACCGACTGGCCTTGCGGCAGGCTGACCGATCCGGTTACGATCTCGATGTGCGTCGTCGTCACCGGCGGGATGTCCGCCAGCGGCATCACCTGGCGGGCGAGCAGTTTCGGCAAGCCCAGCCACGGGATGAATGCCAGTCCGATCGTTATCACGCACACCAGCACCAGTAGCGTGATCGCCGGTGCGATGTACCGGTTCGTGATCAACTTTTCCGGCCGGCGATGGGCGAGCAGTTCGGTGACGTCGCCGGTGAGCAGTTGCGTGAGCTGCGCGCTGCCGCGCTGGGCGGCGGGCAAATCCTGCTGTGTGACGACGGTGAGCAGGCGGTCGCGCAGGCTCGGCGTCATCGATTCGATCTGCGCGGCCGCGATGAGGCGATCGAATTTTGTTGAAAAAATCAGTCGCGCGATCCGCAGCGCCGCCAGCAGCATCAGCAATCCGAGGCCGCAGAGCGCGAGCAGTCGCGCGTTCGGCGACAGAGCGAGGAAGCGGTCGATCACCGACGAAATCAGCAGCCACACAATGGCCGCGGTGACGGCGAGGCAGCACACGCCTGTGGCGCGCAAGCGCCTGCGCCGCCGAACGAACTCGGCCATAAGGGTGTCGAGCGTGGGGGTCGTCATACCAATCCGATCTGTTTGCGTAACGCCCATTCCAATCCGAGGCAGGCGACGAGAAACCCGAACAAATACGGGCTGCACCAGACGGCGTACTCGATGATATCGGCACGCTCGGTCTGCGGCGAAGCAATCGCGCCGGCGACCTGATCAATCTCGTGCAGCATGAACATGCGCCCGCCAGTGGCGCTGGCGATCTGGCGGAGCAGGACCGGGTCCGGCGACACGTCCGCCAGCTCCGCTTCGTCGGCAGGATCGATCTGGATGCGGATCGCGGCTTCGGCTTCGCCGTGTCTAAGCACGATGTCGTACGCGCCGGGGGCCTGCGGAGTGAGACGCACGTTCCATCGTCCACTCCCCGCGAGCAGCGGCTGAGCGGACTGGGTTTCGATTACGCGATCGCCTTGCTTCAAGATGACGAGCGGCGCAGTCCTTGGTTCCAGCGGCACGCGAGAACGAACGTCGATCGTCTGCCCCGCCACCGCGCGCGTACGATCGACGCCGAGCGACAATCCGCCGCGCACGACGTTGTAGCGAGGCTCGCACAGGTGACGAATCAGTTGCAGCCAGAAGCGGTCGTGGACGTTGCCGCCCTCGTCGCGACGCCAGCGCCAGGTTTCGTCGATCGACAGCAGCATTGAGCGGCCCGAGCCGACGACCGATTCGATCAGCAGTGGAGACTGCGTGGCGCGATCGACCAGCAGCGCCGCCGCCTGCGGCTTGAGCTGGCCGGTCTCCAATACCCGGAACATCTGCGGCCTCGCCAGCCACTTTCGGACCGATGCGTCGGCGGCGTCGTCCAGTTTCAGCAGCGGGAACGTCGCCGCGATCGCTGTGGGCACGGGTCGCAGCGTTGGTTCATCGGCGGGCGCAGATCGCCAGGTGGGCGACTGGTCCAGTCGATACGGCAGAAACGCCGCGAGTTGCGGCAGCCGCGCGTAGGCGTTCAGCAGATCCGGATCCACGCCCATCAGCAAGACCGATCTGGATTGCTCGCTGGCGGCGCGGTGGATCGCGTCGATCTGCTGCGCCGACAGCGAACTCGGCTTCGCGCCCGCCAGCACGATCACGTCCTGCTCCAATATCTGCTCGACGCTGAACCGGCACATCTCAGTCCCGCGGAGCGATTGTTCCTCCAACTGCACCCACGGCGTACGACTGAGAATGTTCCGAAGGTACTGCACGTCCCAGCCGTGCGAAGCGGCGATCAGCATCACTTTGATTTTCTGATCGACGACCGTCACTTCATT
>JBBQQZ010000273.1:0-5522 GCA_038215325.1 Tepidisphaerales bacterium
AGCGATTAACCGGAGACCTACCATGGCGAAGAAGAGCATTTTCGACCCCACCAACAACGATGCCGCCACCAATAGCGGCCTCGATCGGTACATGGCACCGCCAGCCCAGTCCTACTCGCAAATCCCCGAGCAACTGGTCGATGGCGAGACCGCAGAGTCGGATGCGGTTGATCCGGAACTCGCCAGGCAGCACCCCGCGAAACCCGCCGCCGAGTCCGAGCCCGTCGACGAGATCAGAGAAGCGCTCGACGAACGTGAGGCGGACGAATCGGTCACAGACCCTGACGACACGCCCGGATGACCGAGCTGCACTTCCAACGTGAAATCGACGGGTGAGTGGGGTATTTGGTCAGAGACACAGCCATCGGACCAATCTCCTACTTTTTCTATAGTATTTATTGACAACACAGCTTTACTTCGTACACTCCCCGCTTCATGATCTCGCAAACCCCACTTTCTCCGCATCGCTTCCGCATGGGCAGCGTCTGCGCGATGTGTTGAAGCGAGCAGCCCGCTTCCACTTATCCACCCTTTGAATCCAGAATCTGAAATCAGACAGCAACCGATTGAATTGAAAGAGTTCCCATCATGAAACTGAAAACCATCCTTCTCACCGCCGTCGCCAGCACCGTCGCCGGCGTTTCCAGCGTTCTAGGTGCCGATGTCACCTTGCTCAATGTGTCGTATGATCCGACCCGTGAGCTGTATGTCGATCTAAGCTCCGCGTTCGCCGAGACATACAAGTCCGAATCCGGCGGCAAGACGGTCGAGGTGCAGCTTTCGCACGGCGGATCAAGCAAGCAGGCCCGCGCGGTCATCGACGGTCTCAAGGCCGACGTCGTCACCCTCGCGTTGGGCTCTGACATCACTGCCATCGAAAAATCCGGACTGATCAGCGCCGGCTGGCAGGACGAACTGCCCTACAACTCCAGCCCGTACACCTCGACCATCGTGTTCGTCGTCCGCAAGGGCAACCCGAAGGCGATCAAGGACTGGAACGACCTCATCAAGGACGGTGTCGCCGTCATCACCCCGAACCCCAAGACCTCCGGCGGCGCTCGCTGGAACTTCCTCGCCGCGTGGGGCTATGCCGCCGGCGTCGCAGGTCGCGACCTGGGCGTCGCGTCCGAGCTTGAAGCCGCCATCAAGGCCGGCAAAGAGGCGAATGTGTTTCCGGTTGTGGAGAACCAAGCCGCAAAAACGTTTGTCGCCAGGCTCTATAAGAATGTCCCCGTGCTTGATACCGGCGCTCGCGGGTCGCTGGTGACCTTCGCCCAGAAAAAGGTGGGCGACGTCTTCATCTCGTGGGAAAACGAAGCCTTCCTCGCCCTCGCCGAATATGGTGCGAATAAGTTTGAAGTCGTCTATCCCAGTGTCTCAATCCTCGCCGAGCCGCCGGTCGCGATCGTGGACAAGAACGTCGACGCGCGCGGCACCCGCGCCGCGGCGGAGGCGTTCCTCAAGTTCCTCTACACCCCCGAAGCGCAAGACATCATCGGCGACAACTTCTATCGCCCGCGTGATCCCGAGGCGCTCAAGAGGCACGGCGCGAACCTGCCGGCGATCAAGCTCTTCACCATCGATGAAACCTTCGGTGGCTGGGGCCGCGCCCAGGAGCCGTTCTTCAGCGAAGGCGGCGTGTTTGACCAGATATACAAGACTCAGGCCAAGTAACTTCTCGTCCCCCGTCCCATGCGTGACATGGGACAGGGTTGGGGCGGAGGCCTTCGCCCATCGGTTGAAGGCTTTCCCTCCAGCCCTCTCCAGCCACAGGCAGCACACGCAAAATGGCTTCTCGCTCCGCCAACATATTGCCCGGTTTCAGCCTTTCGCTTGGGTATGCGTCGCTCTACATGAGCCTCATCGTCCTGATCCCGCTGGCGGGACTGGGACTGAAGACAACGCACCTCACATGGGAACAGTTCTATGACACCGTAACCGACCCGTTCGTCGTTTCGGCGTACAAGCTGTCGTTCCTGGCGGCGGCGGGTGCGGCGCTGCTCAACGGGGTTTTTGGCACGATCGTCGCCTGGACACTGGTCCGGTACCGCTTTCCGGGCCGAAAGATCTTCGACGCCATCATCGACCTTCCGTTCGCGATGCCCACTGCGGTCGCGGGGCTGACTTTCGGCGACCTGTTCAGCTACGTGCCCGGCCTACAGCGAGACCCGAGCGCCGAGATCTGGCTTGTCTTCGGGCTCGACGGCCTCGACCTGCTACGCGTGACGATCATGCTGACGTTCGTCGGCCTGCCGTACGTCATCCGGTCGATCCAGCCGATCCTCCAGGACTGGGATATCGAAAACGAGCAGGCGGCGATGAGCCTGGGCGCCGGGCCTTTCACGATCGTAAGGCGATTGATCGCGCCTGAGATCTGGCCGGCATGGATCAGCGGCGTGGCGTTAGCGTTTGCCCGCGGCGTGGGCGAGTACGGATCGGTCATCTTCGTCGCCTCGAACATTCCCGGCCGCAGCCAGATCACGCCGCAGATCATCATCGATTTCATCTACGACCCGATCGACGCCGACAAAAAAATCGCCTCGGCAACGGCGGTCGCGCTCGTGCTGTTGGTCGCGTCGCTTGGCGTTCTGCTGCTGCTCAACGGGCTCGACTACCTCACGCGGAGGAACAAGATATGAGTGCCCCCGGTGCCGCAGCCCCAACCGCGTTGGCCAACGCCAACGAAATCCCCGCCCACCTCCGCCACCCCGGTTCCGCGGTCGCCAAGTGGGTGTTCGTGGGCCTCACCGTCCTCTTCCTGACCGCGATGATCATCCTTCCCGCCGCCAACATCTTCCGCCAGGCGTTTGCGAAGGGCGTGGGGGCGTACGTACAAACGTTCTACGTGCCCGAAAAGGACACCGCTCAGATGGAGCGCAAGGAGCGACGAAAGTACAACCTTGAGTTTTCCCAGGCCCGAAAGACACGCGACGCGATCGGCCTCACCGTCACCGTGGCGGCGGTGGTTGTCCCGCTGAATCTGGTTTTCGGGCTCGCCGCCGCCTGGGCAGTGACGAAGTTTCGCTTTCGTGGGCGCACGCTGTTCGTGTCGCTGATCGACCTGCCGTTCGCCGTCTCGCCCGTGGTGGCGGGACTGGTATTCATTCTCATCCTGGGACGTGTCGGGTTCTTCGGCGACTGGGCGACCAACATCTACTGGCCTGCGCCCACATCAATCCAGTGGCACGGCTTCGCCGAATCGTGGAATCCGTTCGGTTTCTCCACGTGGCATCAGGGTGTGATCTTCACACCGCTGGGGATTGTCCTGGCGTCGGCGTTTGTTACGTTCCCGTTCGTCGCGCGGGCGCTCATCCCGCTGATGGATTCGCAGGGCACCGATCAGGAACAGGCCGCATTGACGCTGGGCGCGTCCGGGTTACGCACGTTCTTCAAGATCACGCTTCCGCAGATCAAATGGGCGTTGCTGTACGGCGTTATCCTGTGCCTGGCGCGGTGTTTCGGGGAGTTCGGCGCGGTGTCTGTCGTCAGCGGCAGTACGGACCCGAACGACACCATGCCGCTTCGCATCGAAAAGCTGTGGCAGGAATATAATACCCAGGCCGCATTCTCGGTGGCCTCGTTGCTGGCGGTGGTTTCGGTTCTGACGCTGTTGCTGAAGATCGTGATCGAGAAGCGGGCCGCCGCTCAAATGAGCGAGAAGAAGAAAGAGGTTGCAGAGCCGTGAGCATCGAAGTCAAGAACATCACCAAGACGTTCGGCACGTTCAAAGCGCTGGACAACGTCTCGCTCAAGATCGAGACCGGCGAACTGCACGCACTGCTGGGGCCCAGCGGTTCGGGCAAAACGACGCTGCTCCGCATCATTGCCGGCCTGGAACTGGCGGACCAGGGACAGGGCGAAGTGCTGTTCAACGACCAGATCGTGGACGGGCAGCACGTCTCGCAACGCAAGGTCGGCTTCGTGTTCCAGCACTATGCATTGTTCCGGCACATGACCGTCGCCGAGAACATCGCTTTCGGACTCAAGGCCCGTCCCCGCGCCCAGCGGCCGCCGCGGGCGGAGATTAAAGACCGCGTCGCCAGGCTTTTGGAAATGGTGCAGCTTGCCAACCTCGCGCACCGCATGCCGTCGCAGTTGTCCGGCGGGCAACGCCAGCGTGTCGCGCTCGCACGAGCGCTGGCGGTCGAACCGAAGGTGCTTCTGCTCGACGAGCCGTTCGGCGCGCTCGATGCCAAGGTCCGCCGAGAGTTGCGGAAATGGGTTCGCAAGCTGCACGAGGATATCGGCATCACCAGCGTGTTCGTCACCCACGACCAGGAAGAAGCCCTCGAACTCGCCGACCGCGTTTCGATCATGAACCAGGGGCAGATCGAGCAGCTCGGATCGCCTGAACAGGTGTATGAGAATCCTGCCAGCCCGTTCGTGCTGAAATTTCTCGGAAACGTCAATCTCTTCCACGGCCGCCAGAAGAGCTACGTGCGACCGCATGATGTGGTCATCAACGGCATCGAAGGCGCTGGCGGCGAATCGTTCCCCGCCGAGATCGAACACATCGGTTTCGGGGGTCCGGTCGTGAATATAACGCTCCGCCGGCTCGACCACGATTCGACCATCGAGGCCATCGTCCCACGCGAGCAGCAGAAGACCCTCGGGCTGCACCGCGGGCAGAAGGTGTCGCTGAGCGTGCGCGATCCAAGGGTGTTCGAGAACGACTACGAAATTTAGCGATCAGACGAACAGGACTGACGATCGCAGCGTGAATCGTTACAATCGCCACCCATGCGGAGTCGAACGGAGTGGTCTCTTGCCCTGGTGTGCCTCATGACTACGCTCACCCCCGCTCAGGAAGAAACACGTAACTACCTCGTCGACCGTGACCTGACGTTTCTCAGTCCCGACCGTCCCGAGAAGCTCGACTTATATCTGCCGCCGGACCCGAAGCCCGGCACGAAGCGCCCTGCCGTGATCGTCATCCATGGCGGGGGCTGGAAACTGGGGGACAAGGCGGACGATCGCGAGACGCAGATCGCCGGCACACTGGCGAACGCGGGGTTTGTCGTCGTCAGCATCAACTACCAGTTGGCGATGCGTGACAAGCCCGCCTGGCCCACCTGCCTAGACGATTGCCGCGCCGCCGTCCGGTGGCTTCGCGAGCACGCGGAAGAGTACGCCATCGATCCCGACCGCCTCGGCGCGATCGGCGGCAGTGCGGGTGGGTCGATGTCGCTGCTGATCGCGCTGGACGAGGCGAAGGCGAATTTCAAGCGGGTGCAGGCCGTCGTCGCGCTTTATCCGCCCACCGATCTGGTCAACCGCAAAGCAGAGAACCAGCTCATGTTCGGCCACTCCCGCGAGGCCCGGCCTGACCTGTATCGCGACGCGTCGATCCTGGTGCGCGTCGAAGCCGGCTTCCCCCCCACCCTGCTCATCCACGGCACCGCCGACACCACCGTGCCCCAAGATCACTCCGAACGCCTCGCCGCCAGATTGAAGGAACTTGGCGTGCCGCACGAACTGATCCTCGTGCCCGACGCGCCGCACACGTTCCCCATCAAGTCCGA
>JBBQQZ010000274.1:0-5519 GCA_038215325.1 Tepidisphaerales bacterium
CTGCTGGCAGATCATCTGCCACGGCACGATGTTCGAATGGTGCTCCAGCGCCGAGACGACGACCTCGTCCCCCGGTTGCAGAAACGCGCGACCCCACGAAGCGGCGACGAGGTTGATCGACTCGGTCGTCCCGCGCGTAAAGATGATCTCGGCCGGCTCAGCCGCGTTGAGGAAACGCTGCACGACCTTGCGGGATCGCTCGTAGCCGTCGGTGGCGATCTGCGACAGTTCGTACACGCCGCGATGGATGTTGGCGTTCTGTTTTTCGTAGTAGTGCGTGAGCGCATCAATGACGGCGCGCGGCTTCTGTGTGGTCGCTCCGTTATCCAGATACACGAGCGGACGCCCGCGCGATTCGAGGGAAAGGATCGGGAAATCCCGCCGGATGACGGCGGGATCGAACGCGGCGACCGCACGGGGTTCGGAGAGGATGGGACTAGAGATACTCAACGCGACCTTTCATCTGTTCGGCGGTGTACCGCTTTGAAAGCGCGACGAGTGTCGCAACCAATTGCCCGATCGTTCGCGTCCGAGGCCTGTAGTAAGCAATGCCCGCGTGAAGGCTTCCAGCAGACGAGAGCCCAAGCAGATCATCATCGCGTGTGACGACGACACGCTGTTCGGCGAAGGTGTACGCAAGCTGATCCGGATCCGGGGTACCTTTGGGTAGATCGGGAGGTGTCGAGGTGACGTCCAGCCGATGTCTACGAAGGCCGTCGGCGAGCGCCCACTCCACATTCTCGTCAAGGTGATAACGGAGCATTGTTGTTCTTCTCCATCAACCATGCCTCGTACGGACCCGGACCCGTTTTTCGACGCATTTCTTCAACGAACTTGATGCCCTCGACGATGCTCTGATCGATATCGTCTCGATGGTCGTAATAATACGCCAGAGCGCCATGCACTTCTGCGAGCGACAAGTGCGGCATCTGCGCGACAATGTCGTCAGGTGTTTCCCCGCCCTGCGTCAACTCGGCGATGAGGTTTACCGAGATGCGTGTTCCAGCAATGCACGGTTTCCCTCCGCATACGTTGGACGTACGCGTTACATAAACCTTTGAATCGGTCGCTGCGGCACTCATTACATAAGTGTAGCAAGCAATTCGCGAAAACGCTCAGCGAATTACCGCTTCGTCAAACGCACCCAGATCATTAATCCGCAGATCCTGCGGCAATCCGTGCTGGCGCGCCATGAAATCTTCGACGCGGCGGCGAACGGGCACGACCTTGATGCGGCGGGTGACGTCGGCGGCGAAGGCGTAGGTCAGCAGGTGCCGGGCAGCCTCGAAACCGACCCCGCGCGATCGAAGGTAGAACACCAGTTCGTCGTCGATCGGGCCGATCGTGCTGCCGTGCGTACACTTCACGTCGTCGGCGTAAATCTCCAGCGCGGGCATCGAATTCATGCTGGCGGTGTCGCTGAGCAGCAGCGATTTGCTCGACTGCTTGGCGTTGGTCCTTTGCGCGATCTGGCGCACAAGAATCTGCCCCTTAAATACCGCAGATGATTTTTCGCTCAGCACGTGCTTGTACAACTCGTGGCTCGGGCAATCGGGCGAGGCGTGGTCGAGCATCGTGTGGTTATCGCAATGCTGACTGCCGCTAAGCAGCACCAAGCCGTTGAGCGTGGCGTACGACGCCTGGCCGGCAAGTTTCACGCCAAGGTCGTTCCGGCTGATCTTGGCGCCGATGCTGATCGCGTGGCTGACGAACTGCGTCTGCTTGCCGATCTCCACCTGCATGACGGCGGTGTGGTACGAATCGACCGATTCCATCTGCAACTTGCAGTGATCGATCCGGCAATCCTGGCCGCAGCTCACTTCGGTGACGGCGTTGCACAAATACTGTTTGCCCTCGCCGACGTAGCTTTCGACGATCGTCGCCTCGACGTTATCCTCTGCCACCACCAGCACGCGCGGGTGCGACGCGACCGGCTGATCCGATCCGATCGAGATGAACAGAAGATGGATCGGCGCTTCGACCGTGGTCGAGCGCTTCAGGTGAATGAACGCCCCGTCGCGAAGATGAGCCGTATTGATCGCGACGAACGGGTGCTGGGTCAGATCGGCCTGCTTGCCAAGGTGCTGGCGGATGACGTCGGCGTGGCCGTTCGAGGCGGCGTCGGCGAGTGTGTTGACGCTCAGGCCCTTGGGCAGGGTTTCGATCTTCGACAGCTCGGGCGAGTAAAAGCCGTTGACGAACACGAGTTCAACGCCCGCGTCTTTGCCGAAGGTGTACTGGTCGAAAAGGTCGCCGCCGGACGCGGCTTCGGCGCTACCGAACTGAGTTTTGGTGACCGGGCCGATGTTCGTGAAGCGCCAGCGCTCGTCATTCGCGGCCGGGAAACCGACGCGCTCGTGCTGCTCGCGACCGGCGGCGCGGAAGTCTTCGAACCAGGCCGGCCCTTCGCTCATCGTCATGTCCTCGATCTTGTCGGCAAGCTGCGTCATGGCAATACCCGTCGCGAATCAAATCCAACAAAACAACAATTCAACCGCTCATCCGACCCAGGCACTAGACCGAGGCGAGCGCGTCGCGCTCCACCCAATCGTAGCCCTTTTCTTCCAGTTCCAGCGCCAGATTCTTGTCGCCAGTCTTAATGATCCGGCCGTCGATCATCACGTGGACGATGTCGGGGACGATGTAATTTAACAGCCGCTGATAGTGCGTCACCACCAGCCATGACCGCTCGTGGTCCTGCTCGTGTAGCTTATTGATGCCTTCGGCGACGATCTTCAGCGCGTCGATATCCAAGCCCGAATCGGTCTCATCCAGCAGCCCCAACAGCGGGTTGACGACGGCAAGCTGAAACACTTCGTTTCGCTTCTTTTCCCCGCCGGAAAAGCCTTCGTTGACCGCGCGGTTCATGAACGATTCCTGAATGCCGAGCATCTTCTGTTTTTCCTTCACCAGCTTGATGAAGGAGACGGCGTCGAGTTCTTTTTCGCCACGGTGAATGCGGATCGCGTTGACGGCCGCCTTCAGGAAGTAGCTGGTGCTCACGCCGGGGATTTCGACGGGGTACTGAAACGCCAAAAACACGCCCTCGCGCGCCCGCTCCTCTGCCGACATTGCCATGATCGAGTGGCCGTTGAAAAGGATGTCGCCTTCGGTCACCTCGTACGTTTCGCGCCCGGCGATGACCTGGCAAAGCGTGCTCTTGCCTGAGCCGTTCTTGCCCATGATCGCGTGGATCTGGCCTTTCTCCATCGTCAAATCGACGCCCTTGAGGATCTGCTTTTCCGTCCCGGCGACCTTGGCATGGAGATTTTTGATTTCAAGCACTGGCATATTCATTCCCTTATTTCACCGCGGAGACGCTGAGGTCGCGGAGATATTATCGACGCTCGATCGCAAACAACCTGACCGAGCAATCCAATCCAAAATTCCAACTCGCAGCGAGACTCCGCAACTGATGCATAGGCGATCTCAGCGCCCTCTGCGTCTCTTCGGTAAATCACCCGACCGATCCTTCCAACGACACGCCGAGCAGCTTCTGCGCTTCCACCGCGAACTCCATCGGCAGTTCGCGGAAGACTTCCTTGCAGAAGCCGCTGACGATCATGTTGATCGCATCTTCGAGCGCGATGCCGCGGGTCTTGCAGTAGAAGAGCTGGTCTTCGCCGATTTTTGAGGTCGACGCTTCGTGTTCGCACTTGGCGGTCTGGTTGCGGACTTCGATGTACGGCTCGGTGTGTGCGCCGCACTGGTCGCCGATGAGGAGCGAGTCGCACTGGGTGTAGTTGCGGGCGTTGGTGGCGCCCGGGAGCACTTTCACCAGGCCGCGATAGGTGTTCTGCCCTTGGCCGGCGCTGATGCCCTTGCTGACGATCGTGGATCGGGTGTTTTTGCCGATGTGGATCATCTTCGTGCCGGTGTCGGCCTGCTGTTTGTTGTTGGTCAGCGCGACGGAATAGAACTCGCCAACACTGTTGTCGCCTTGCAGGATGCAGGACGGATACTTCCACGTGATGGCCGAGCCGGTTTCGACCTGCGTCCAGGTGATCTTGCTGCTTACGCCACGACACGCACCGCGCTTGGTGACGAAGTTGAAGATCCCGCCCTTGCCGTCCTTATCGCCCGGATACCAGTTCTGGACGGTGCTGTACTTGATCGTCGCGTTATCCAGCGCGATCAACTCGACGACGGCGGCGTGAAGCTGGTTTTCGTCGCGCATCGGGGCGGTGCAACCTTCGAGATAGCTGACGGTTGCGCCTTCGTCGGCGATGATGAGCGTCCGCTCGAACTGGCCGGTGTTTTTGGCGTTGATGCGGAAGTAGGTGCTCAATTCCATCGGGCACTTGACGCCCTTGGGGATGTAGACGAACGACCCGTCGGTGAAGACGGCGCTGTTGAGCGTGGCGTAGAAGTTATCCTTGTACGGGACGACCGAGCCGAGGTACTTCTGCACCAGTTCCGGGTGCTCGCGAACGGCCTCGCCGAACGAGCAGAAGATGATGCCCTTCTCGGCCAGCTTCTTGGTGAACGTCGTCGTGACCGAAACGCTGTCAAACACCGCGTCCACCGCGATTTTCGGGTCTTCCACGCCCAGCAGCGCGGCTCGCTCGCTGAGGGGAACGCCGAGCTTCTCGTAGATCGCCAGCAGTTCCGGATCGACCTCGTCCATCGACTTCAGCTTCGGCTTCGGGGCCGAGTAGTAAATCGTGTCCTGATAGTTGATCCTGCCGTAATGCAGCTTGCCCCAATGGTGGGGTTCTTCCATCGTCAGCCAGTGACGATACGCCTTCAGCCGCCAATCCAGCATCCACTGCGGCTCGCTCTTTTTGTGCGAGATGAAGCGGACGATCTCTTCATTGAGACCCATGGGCGCTTCATCAGCTTCGATATCGCTGACGAAACCCCACTTGTATTCCTGGTTGGCGAGCGTTTCCAGCTCGCGTTCGGCTGTTGGCATCGGTTAACAGTTGCCAGTTGCCAGTTGATAGTTGCCAGTCATTCGTACGAACTGGCAACTGGCAACCAACAAATGGCAACTCTCCTAAGCTTGAAAGCTGCTGCCGCAACCGCATGAGCTGGTTGCGTTGGGGTTCTTGAAGACGAACCCGCGGCCCATGACTTCGTCTTTGAAGTCGATTTCGACGCCGTCCAGATAGAGATACGACTTCATATCGCACAGGATCTTGATCCCGTTGGAATCGATCTCTTCATCCATCTCGCCTTTGGGCTCTTCGGTGAGATCGAGCATGTAGGTAAAGCCCGAACACCCGCCGCCTTTAACGCCCACGCGGAGGCGTGTGCTGTCGCCGGTCAGGCCTTGGTCAGTAATAATGCTCTTGATCTCTTTCGCGGCGGTCTCACTCAGCTGGATCATTGGATTTAGCTCCTTATTCGATAAGCAGTTACAGACGCCCCGGTGGGGTCGAACTGAACCCGAACCTGTGATACTAGGGTTCTCACCAGTAAAATTCAAGCCTATTGAGATTTAGTCGCAATAGAGGACGAATGAGTCCAGAGATACCGGATGACTCCAGGATCATGTCCTCCGGGTAGCCGCGAGC
>JBBQQZ010000275.1:0-5484 GCA_038215325.1 Tepidisphaerales bacterium
TTTGTTGAGGCAGACGATCGCGTCGAGCCCGCCGGACCTCGCGGCGATGACCATCCGGTCGACCAGGCCCCATTTCACCTCCGGCAGGTGAAGGGCGGCCACGATCAGCATCTGGTCGGCGTTGGCGACGATCGGATGCACGTCGCGGGCCTTGAAACTGTCCGACCGCGCCAGCACCGTCCGACGCGGTTCGATGCGTTCGATCACGCCTTCAAATTTGCTGATGTCGTTTAACTCCGGCGCGATGTCGAACCGTACGAAATCGCCGACGACGAGCTGCGTATCGGAGACCTTGGCCAGCGTTTTGCGTTGCGTGCAGCGGTAGGGCCGGTCTTCGTGGAGGACTTCGCTGAAGAGGGAATGGACCTGGATGACCTCGCCGCGCGGGAGCTTGTCGATTTCTTCGTCGGGGCGGGCGTTCTGGGTTTTGATGGTCTTGTGGTGCTGGTAGTGCTTGGATTTGTCGCCGAAGCGTTCATGGGCTTCGATTTGGTCGTCATCGTATGCGCCGGTCTGGAAAGCGCGGGTGACGTCCTTGGTGCGGGATGGTTTTTTCGGTCGGCCTTGCACGATGGTCGTACTATACCCGTGGACCAGCGGATAAGGGACGGGGGGGGCGACAATCGCATTTTCAGATCGCGTTGTCTGGGTCTGTTTAGCCGGGCCGCTTGCGACCCGTGAACCGACCGCGAGCGGCCGGGCTAAACGCTGCACAGCAGTTAAAATCGCTCTATTCGACAAGCTCCGCGACCCTCAACTGCTCCTCGACCGCCGCCAGCGCGGCGCGGCGCTGGATGCTGATTGTGGCGTCGGTTTGCCGCCAGGCGCGCTGGGCGTCGCCGGACTCGATCAACGCGATCGCGGCGTCGCGAACGGGCTCGACCAGCCGGCCCTCGCGCAACTGCGTCGCCGCCAGCGCCAGAAAAATGACCGGTCCTTCGTCCGGGTCCGCAAGCAGTTCCCGAAACGTCGAAATCACCGCCGCCGTCGCTTCACCGGCGCCGACCCCGACGCCGGTGTGTTCGTGGTAGACGCTGGCGACTTCCATTGCCAGGTCGGAGGCGAGGAAGGGCGCAGTCAGCGTTTCGATTTCATCATCCAGCACGAACGCATGATAGGCGTTGGGTCGCGAATCTGCTCGCTCAGTCTTCCGACAGATCGACCGCGACGAATTTGCGAAGCCGCGAGGCAAGGTCGTCGACGGTGTAGGTATCGCTGGTGCCCAGTGGGAGGAAGACGCCCTGGTTGTGGGAGCTGTCGATGATGAGGAGCTGCTCGCCGATCGTGAGGTGCCCGACCTCCTGCGGCTGGTGGCCGGTGACCAGCAGCTTGGCGTCGACCTTTTCTGCGAACGCCGCAATCCCCGCCTCCGTGTACTTGCGTCCCCAGATGAGCTGATAAATCGGGCCGACGCGTTTTTTGTAGTCGGCGCTGGTGAGCGGCGTGCGAGCGAAGACGGAGTAATCGAACGCCGGGATCTGCTCGTCGGTGGGCAGGGAGTGGCTGAACCAAAGCCCGTTTGGGCAGCGGATCGCCAGGGGGAGCGAGAGGAGGAATTCGGTGATCGCGAGCTGCACCCCCATGGCTTCGGTGGGGAAATCGCGCTTGATGCCCTTGTTGAAGGCCTCGCAGACGCTTAGACCGCTTTTCATGATGCCTTCGCCGTGGATTTGGGCGAGGTCGTGGTTGGCGAAGAGGAAGTGGACCTGGTCGGGGAAATCGCATTTTAGTTCGGCGGCTTCAAGGAGCATGCGCCAACTGTCTTCGGCACCGTCGGGGCCGAAGTGGTCGCCGTGGATGAGCTCGTGAAGCACCAGGTGCCGGCACGGGTTTTCGTCCAGCTTGGCGGCGCCGATGAGCTTGCGGAAGTTGGTGCGGTGGTCGTGGATGTCGCCGGTCATCCAGACTTCGTGGTCTGGCGGGAGGTTGACGATTTGCCCCGTCCGATAACGGTCCAAGGCGTTCTCTTCCTTGGCCGAATCGAAGCTTTCCATGACCTGATCCGCACTTCTTTGCATGGACGTATTTGTACCTGATTCAGTCGTTGCGGCAATGAACCGATCCCATGGATGTGGCGCGGGCGTTTTGCCCTCGCCGAGGCTCTATTTTCTGGACGGGAAGTGATGTCGAGTCAGAACGAAGCCAACGCCTACACGCCGACCTGCCGCTTCTGCGCCACATCGCTGAAGCACACGTTCGTGGACCTGGGCACCAGCCCGCTGTGCCAGCGGCACGTGACGCCGGGCCGGTTCAACCACGCCGAATCATTCTATCCGCTGCATGCGTACGTTTGCCACGAATGTTTTCTCGTGCAGGTGCCGCAATACGTGCAGCGTGAAGAAATCTTCGACGGCGACTACGCCTATTTCAGTAGTTTCTCCGACACATGGCTCAAACACGCCGCCGATTACACGCAGAAGATGGTGACGCGGTTCGGCTTCAATGAGAAGAGCCGGGTAGTGGAAGTCGCGAGCAACGACGGGTACCTGCTGCAATACTTTGTGCAGCGTGGGATCCCGTGCCTGGGCATCGAGCCCACCGCCAACACCGCCGCCGCCGCCGAGAAGCGGGGGGTGAAGTCGCTGGTCAAGTTCTTCGGTCGCGAGACCGCCCGTGAGGTTCGCCGCGATTTCGGACCCACGGACCTGCTCTTGGGCAACAACGTGCTCGCCCACGTGCCGGATATCAACGATTTTGTCGCCGGGATGAAAATCCTGCTGGCGGACAAGGGCGTGGTCACGGTCGAGTTCCCCGTCCTGTCGAAGCTGATCGAAAACAACTATTTCGACACGATCTACCACGAGCATTTCAGCTACCTTTCGTTCACGACGGTGGAGAAGATCTTCGCCCACCACGGGCTGACGCTATTTGATGTCGACGTGCTGCAAACGCACGGCGGATCGATCCGCATCTACGCCCGCCACGACGCCGACACCACCAAGCCAGTGACCGAGAACGTCCGCGCCATCAAACAGCGCGAGAAGGCGGCCGGCCACTACGAACTAAGCTACTACGCCGACTTCGGCGAGAAGGTGCGCGAGAGCAAGCGGAAGATCCTGTCGTTCCTGATCGAAGTCAAACGCGACGGCAAAACCGTCGCAGCCTATGGCGCGCCGGGCAAGGGCAACACACTGCTCAACTACTGCGGCGTCCGAAGCGATTTCATCGACTACACCGTCGACCGCAATCCGCACAAGCAGGGCAACTACCTGCCCGGCACGCGCATCCCGATCCTGTCGCCGGACGTGATCCAGGATCGCAAACCCGATTACGTGTTCATCCTGGTTTGGAATCTGAAAGACGAAGTCATGAAGCAACTCAGCTTCGTCCGCGACTGGGGCGGCCAATTCGTCGTGCCGCTGCCGGAGTTGAAAGTGCTGTGATTGTTCCCTCTCCCGTGTACTCACGGGAGAGTCCTAGGGTGAGGGCAGTGCGCCCGAGCGCCGGCCCTCGCCCCAACCCTCTCCCATGCGTACATGGGCGAGGGGGGTCAGAAATGAAAGTGAGTCATCATGAAAGTCGTCATCTTCTGCGGCGGACAAGGTCTTCGGCTGCGGGACTATTCCGAGAACGTTCCCAAGCCCATGGTGCCGGTCGGCTATCGCCCGATCGTGTGGCACCAGATGAAATACTACGCCCACTACGGCCACAAGGAATTCATCCTCTGCCTCGGCTACCGCGCCGACGCCATCAAGGATTACTTCCTCCACTACAACGAATGCACCTCCAACGACTTCGTCCTCTCCGGCGGCGGCACGGACGTGAAACTGCTGGCGTCGGACATCAGCGACTGGAAGATCACCTTCGTCGACACGGGCATGGATTCGTGCATCGGCGAACGCCTCATCCAGGTCAAAGACTACCTCGGCGACGACGAGATGTTCATGGCGAACTACGCCGACTGTCTCACCGACGCTCATTTGCCGACCATGATCGACGACTTCAAAAAATCTGGGAACTACGGTTCGTTCCTGTCGGTCCGCCCCGGCTATAGCTGGCACGCGGTTCGCGTGGATGACGCCGGCCAGGTGGTGGATCTGGTCGACGCCGATAAAACCGACGTCTGGATCAACGGCGGCTACCTGATGTTCCGCCGCGAGGCGCTGGATCACTTCGAGCCCGGCGACGACATCGTCCCGACGGTCTTCCGTCGCCTGGCAGCACAGAAGAAGCTGATGACGCATCGTCACAGCGGCTTCTGGGCGTGCATGGACACGTTCAAGGAAAAGATGACGCTCGACGACCTGCACGCCCGCGACCGCGCCCCGTGGCAGGTCTGGCGCACGCCGCGCGTCAAGCACGTCAAACGAACGGCCTAAGAGCATGACGCCGCTGAGCGCATTCAATAACGTCCGCAAACTCCTGTGCCTCGGGGCCCATTCCGACGACATCGAAATCGGCACCGGGGCCACCGTCCTGCGCATGCTGCGCGACAACCCCGAACTCGATATCACCTGGGTCTGCTTCAGCGGCGAAGGATCGGACCGCGAAACCGAGGCCCGCAACTCGGCCAAAGCGTTCGCGCCCAACGCCTCGTTCACCTGCCATCCGTTCTCGGATCGCTACTTCCCTTCGCAGCAGTTGCGGATCAAGGAATCGTTCGAGACGATCAAGGCGTTCGATCCGGACCTGGTTTTCACACACTCGCGCGACGACCGCCACCAGGACCATCGGGTGATTAACGAGCTGACGTGGAACGCGTTTCGCTCGCACCAGATACTCGAATACGAAATCCCCAAATGGGACGGCGACCTGCAACGCCCGAACGTGTACGTGACGGCGGATAAGGAACTGATGGACCGGAAGATCGGCCTGCTGCTCGAACATTTCGGCACGCAGCGGAGCAAGCACTGGTTCGATGACGAAACGTTCCGCGCGCTGGCACGGCTGCGCGGCCTGGAGAGCAATACACGGTATGCGGAGGCGTTCGTGGCGAGAAAACTTGTCGTGTAGCGCGGGCGTCTCGTCCGCGAAATGAAAGACACGGGCGAGACGCCCGTGCTACTGAACATGCAGCAACTACTGTCAGATAGCTTCAAGAACAAACGTGTCTTCGTGACCGGCCACACGGGCTTTAAGGGCCCGTGGCTCTTGGCGATGCTCGACATGCTGGGCGCAAAAACGACCGGCTACGGACTTGCGCCGGAGACTGACCCGTCCGGCTACGCCCGGATGGGGTGCGAGAAGCTCTGCAACTCGATCTTCGCCGATTTGCGTGATCGTGAAAAACTGCGTTCGGCGATCCAGGAAGCGACGCCGGATTACGTCATCCACATGGCAGCCCAGTCGCTGGTGAGGCGGAGCTATCGCGACCCGATCGATACGTTTGAAAGCAACGTCACGGGCACGGTTAACGTGCTGGATGCGTTGCGCCAGTATGACGGCGTGTGCAGCACCGTGATCGTCACCACCGACAAGGTCTACGCCGAAAACGGCACCGGCCAGCCTTACATCGAATCCGACAAGCTCGGCGGCTACGACCCC
>JBBQQZ010000276.1:0-5478 GCA_038215325.1 Tepidisphaerales bacterium
CAAGCGCCCAGTGCCCGCCGATCACGCGTCGTACGAGACCCGCGTGGGCGAGGTGGTTCAATCCCCGTTTCGCGCCGTCTCCCTGCCCTGCGGCGTAGACAAGCGTCAGATCGCGCGGGCCGGCTTCGCTCAGAAATCGACGCTCCAACGCGCACGTGAGCGCTTCAGGATGCGCCGCGCCGACGAACCCGCCGGACGCGATCGTCTGTCCATCGCGGATGAGCGCGATCGCTTCATCGGCGGAGCAGAGTTTGCGGTCGCGTGTGTTCATCCCCACCACCCACCGTTGACGTGGATCGTCTGGCCGGTGATGTATGTGGCGAGATCGCTGGCCAGGAAGAGGATTGCGCCGGCGATCTCATTCGTCTCCCCGAATCGGCCGAGCGGGATAAGCTTCAGCATCTCAAGGCGGTGCTGCTCGGGGATCGATTTGCCCATTTCGGTAAGTACCACGCCCGGCGCGACGGCGTTAACGGTAATGCGGCGTCGTGAGAGTTCGCGGCTGAGCACTTTGGTCAGCCCGACCACGCCCGCTTTAGCGGCGGCGTAGTTGGCCTGGCCGACGAAACCGACCATCGCCGCGATCGACGACACGCTGACGATCCGTCCCCCGTCCGCCATCGTTCGCGCCGCAGCGCGGGAGACGTTGAAGACGCCGGTCAGGTTCGTGTCGATCACGGCCTGCCAGTCGGCGTCGCTCAGGTTTTTGACGGTCTTGTCGCGCAGAATGCCGGCGTTGTTGACCACAATATCGAGTTGGCCGAACGCGGTAATCGCCGACTGTACCAACGTGTCACAATCGGCGGACGATCGCACGTCGGCCGCCGTTGCGATCGCGCGCGCGCCCAGCGAATCGACTAACGCCTTGGCCTTGGCGGCGTTCTCGCCGGCGGGGTCGGGGAAGTAGTTGATGACCACGTTCGCGCCGGCCTGGTGCAGCAGCGTCGCTGTCACCGCGCCCAGGCCCTGGCTGGCACCGGTGATGATCGCGCTTTGGCCTGTCAGATCAATCGCCACCATGTTTCCTCCATTGCTGAGTTTTTGGCACCGGAACCGCCGGCGTCAGCGGATCGAGTACGAACACGCACAGGAACTTCGCCACCGACTTTCCGATCGCGCGGGTCGTGTGGACGAGTGTTGGATCGAAGTAAAGCGAGTCGCCGCGATCAAGCCGCAGCGTTTCGCCGCCGACGGTGATTTCGAGAGTACCCGAGAGCATGAAGATGAACTCCTGCCCGCCGTGCTGGAACTTCCCGATCGGGTCGGACGGCTCGATCGACAGCACGAACGGCTCGATCGGCTTCTGCCGCATCGCCAGCGCGAGCGCCGCGTAGGAGTAGCCGAACTTCGATCCGTCCCGCGTGATCTGCGTTCCCTTGCCCGCCCGGGTGAGTACATACGCCGGATCGATTTGTGGTTCGACGAACAGCCGCGCCAAGGGCACGTTCAACCCCGACGCCACACGCACGAGCGTCGAGATGGGCGTCGAAATCTTGCCCGTCTCAATCTTCGAAATAGTGCTCTTGGTGACGCCCGCTTTCGTCGCCAGCGCCGCGACGGTCAGGCCTGCGCTGGTGCGCAGGGCGCGGATGTTCGAGCCGATCTGGCGTTCCTCCATACGAAACAATGTATCCCAACAGGACACAATCGGTCAAGATTGTCGCACTCCCGGGTCAATCGAGATCCGCTTTTTGTTCCGAACGCCTAAACGCGAATCTGCCCGCCGGACTTTGCAAGGGTGTACTGCCGGTTGGCCGATGCGGAAAAGTCTGATGCGTTGGTTATCGTTCAGGACCGCCTTGCCGCAATCAGCTGCGGGATTATCAACTAACCGACGGACCGGGCCGTTTGCCGTACGTCATCGAACTTGGCGGTCGATGTGAATCTGAACAGATCGCTCCGGTAGTAGGTGACGAACAGTCCCGCGGGCCTTCCTGAGCGAAGGTGGTAGGTGGTTGTCTCCTTAAGAAGTGAGCTTTGCCTGCTCACGCCGAGAATGTCAGCCAATTCCGCGACTGCGATCACCGATTCAAGCGTTTGTTTGAGATGGCTGAGCCGCATGCCCTGCCGCTCGCACCAGCGCTCGACAAACTGGATCTTTCCGAGGTCTTTTGAGTCCAGTTTGTCGGCGAATGAGGCGGGGATGTAGAGGTCGTCGAACGCAACGGGTATTCGCTGGACCGAGTCGATCCGGCGTGCGTGGAGTATGGGGGTCCCGTGCTCGATCTCCAGCGTCTCGGCGACGCCTGCGCCGGCCGGTTGCCATCCCCAGTCGTGGACAGTCCGGCGAAGTTCTGGAGCGTGGCGTTGAACTGAGCCAGAGAAGTCGACGTTTAGGAGCGGGATTTTGCGAGCCGGCTGCGGGCTGACGTAAGTTCCGCTTCCTTGGCGGCGTCGGATCAGAAGCTCTTCCTCCAGGATCTGTAGCGATCGCCTGACGGTGATTCGTGATGCGCCAAACATCGTGCAGAGTTCAAACTCGGTCGGCAGCCTGGCACCGGCGACGAATGTTCCGGCGAGGATCTGCTGGCGCAGACGATTCGCCAGTTGCTGGTACGCCGTGAGTGCGCCGGATTTCTTCATGCGCCAGTAGATTACTCTTGCCGGGGTTTCCGCGGTAGCTTATGTTGTTATAACAAATTCGGTTACCGCTCGTAGCGGACGGCCGGGGCAAAGGATGGGAGTTCGTCATGGCATCAAATGCGCTTCAATCAGAAGTTACTCCTCGCCGCGTCGCGCTCACGATGCTCGCCCATCCGGACGATGCCGAGATCCTCTGCGGCGGCACGCTGGTTCGGCTGCGTGACATGGGGTGGGACATCCACATCGCGACCGCAACCTCCGGCGATTGCGGCACGATGACCCATAGCGCTCGGGAGATCTCCGAAATACGAACCGCAGAGGCGATCAACGCCGCGTCCCTCGTCGGAGGGACATTCCACTGCCTCGGCGAACTCGACGGCCGCGTCTGCTACAACGCTGGCACGATCCAGAAGGCGTTCGACCTGTTTCGACGGATCAACCCAAGCCTTGTCATCACGCATCCGCGATTGGACTACATGCTCGACCACGAGCAGGTGCACTTGATCGCACGGATGGCGAGTTTTCTGTACGCCGCGCCCAACGTTTCAGACGCAGTGTCCGTGCCACCCCAAGCGCGCGTCCCGCATCTCTATTACTGCGATCCTATCGGCGGAAGCGATCCGTACACCGGCGAACTCGTCGCCGCATCGACCGTGGTCGATGTGTCAGCGGCCCACACGATGAAGCTGTCGATGCTTTCGTGCCACGCGAGCCAGCGTGAGTGGCTGCGGTCGCACCACGGCATGGATGAGTACCTGGAGGCGACGCGCAGACATGACGCCGTACGTGGCGAGTCAATCGGCGTGGCGTTCGCAGAGGCGTTCACGCAGCACCGCGGGCACGCGTATCCGCAAGATGATCTGCTGAGGCAGATCCTCAGGTTAACAAAGTAGTCGCAAGAGGTTAACGATGAAGCAACGACCGATCAGTAAAGTGGCACCCGGATGGTGGGACTATTCAACCCTTGATTCAGAACTGCTCGCGGAAGCGGCAGCGTTGACCGCAACGGATTTGCAGGGTCTGGGTCGGCCGGGCTTTACCGTCCGCATCTTTGACAGCCTGGAGGAGTTCTACTGCGCCGAAGCGCTGGAATACGTCGAAGCCTGGAAGCAGAGCACGCCGGATAGCCCCAAAGGCATTTGCGGCCCGATCGGTCCGACGGCGCAGTTGCCGCTCGTGGCGCGGATCGTGAACAGCATCGGCCTGGACCTGGCGGGGCATGACGCTCATTTTTGGGGCATGGATGAGTGGGTCGACGACAACGGCCGGCCGGTGGGGATCGATTTTCCGCTCAGCTTCGCCAAGGCGGACATGGAGATGTGCTTCAACCGGATCGATCGCAAACTCCGGATGCCCGAGAAAAACATCCACTTCCCCAACGGCGATCTCGAAGCGTTCTCCCGAAGTTTCGACACCGCTCAATGTCTCGTCATGCAGGGCGGACAGGGCGAAGTGAAGCACTGGGCGTTCAACGACCCACCGAAACGGGAGGGGCATTACCGGGACCACCCGCCTCCGCCTTCGGAGTACCGCAAGTTTCCAACCCGGGTGGTCGATCTGCACCCGATGACCATCATCCAGAACGCCCGCACCAGTGGTGGTGGGTACATCCCGATGGTGCCCACCAGGGCGTGTACGATCGGGCCGGTGGAAACATGGAAATCGAGCCGGGTCAGCATCTGGCATCCAGGCACGCACGACAACCCGTTCGGCCTGCGACTGACGGCGCTGATGATTTCGAAGCGTCTGGCGGATACAAGCGTCCCAATGTCGCTCTTGGCCGAGCATGATGACGTGGTTTTCAGTTATTATCGAGGTGCGATCGGAACGGTCTCAGCGGAGATGCACTGAGTTTCACGGATAAGGAGAGATGCAATGAAGTCTGGATGGCGAACGTGCGTCGTTTTCGCGATGTCGGCAACGTCGGTGTCGATGGCGCAGGTCACCGGGCTGTCGCTGACGCAGCGAAGCGTGACTAACCTGAGTACGTCCAACACGACCGACCAGAACGCGCAGAGCGTCTCGATCACCGGGCTGAGCGGGCTCACTTATGCGGGCGGCAACACGTTCTGGGCGGTGATGGACAACAGCGACAAGCTGGTCCGGCTGAACGTGAACTTCACCACCAACGGCTCGATCGCATCGGCGACGGTGGCGGGAGGGCTGACCGTGGCGCAGTCGAAGGACCACGAGGGCATCGCGATCACGCCGGGCGGCGCAAGCGTGTTCGTCAGCGAAGAATCGACGCCGGCGGTGCATGAGTACCGGCTTTCCGACGGCGCATTGCTTCAGACGCTTCCGTTGCCGGCGGTGTATGGCAACCGCCGGACAAACCTGGGGCTGGAGGCGCTTTCGCGCAGTGGTTCATCGCTGTGGACGGCCAACGAAGAGGCGTTGTCGGTCGATGGTAATATGTCGGACACCTCCAGCGGGACGACCGTGCGTTTGCAGCGATTCTCGTTAGGTGGCAGCAGCGTAACCGCCGGTCCGCAGTATGCGTATACGACCGCGCCGATTCACAAGTCCGCAACCGATGTTCCGCCGCGCGATGTGTGGGATCTCAGCCGAAGTGGGCTTGCGGATTTTGTCGCACTGCCTGACGGCCGACTGCTGACGCTCGAACGGTCGTTCGCGCGGGCCGACTTCATCGTCGCCGACGCCGGGAGCGACTACCAGACCCGCATCTATCTGGTCGACCCAACCGGCGCGACCGACATCTCCGGGTTCAGCGGGCTCACCGGCCAAAGCTTCACGGCCGTTCAAAAATCCGCATCACCCCTCTGGTCCAATACGACTGGCGCGTTCAGCGGCGGGATCGGCAACCTTGAAGGCCTGACCCTCGGGCCGCAACTGGCGAACGGTAACTGGACGTTGTTGGGGGTCGTGGACGATGGC
>JBBQQZ010000277.1:0-5476 GCA_038215325.1 Tepidisphaerales bacterium
TTGCGGCATCAGCGAAAGTGATTCCACTCGCGCGAGGCCCACGTGATAACTTGCCGCAGACTGATTCCCTCATTGATATCCCCCGCCCCGCGAACTACATTTTGAATGAATCGGGAAACTGCGGGTGATGCCGAGCGAAAGTATTGTAGGGTGCGTTTCCAACGCACCGTTCGCACTCCCCGCGAAACCCCACCTCCCGTCCGCCGCCCGCGCCGGTCTTCCGCTTTCAACCTCGCGGCCTTCGCCTCCCCCATCCCGTCCGCCCCCGGTCACCCGGCGGGGTTCCCGACCCGGTGCCGCTGCTCAATCTGCCCTCGCCGTGCTGTCCGTCTCGCCACCGATGAAAGGGCCGTCGTCTGGAATCGAAAAAACCGTTATCTCAAAATGTGGACCCGTCCCGCTTTACCGATCCCCGCTTTACCGATCTGATTTCATAGGCGCAGGTCTACGACCTGCGCGTCCTGGGTTCCGGGGGCAACCGACCGTCCGGAAGACGCGCATCGCGTAGCGATGCGGCTACTGGTCAACTGCTCTTCTGGCGCACTTCGCGCACTTCGCGTCCCACGATTCGCGCCTTACGATTCCCGCCGAGCCGGGATGGTTCCCCGGTCTTCGAGTCAAGATCCGCCGGAGCGCATCGGCAGGTACTCGATCATCAGGGCAATTCTAAGGCATCTGGAGTCGCTTCTTGAGCGTGGCGCAGGCCTCGATGCTGAACCACTTGGCGGACCGCGGCTTGATCCGGGACAGGGGGACGGAAAGGTCCTCACCGACGGCGGCAGCGATCGGGTCTTCAATGGTTGCGTTCAAGACGTTTCTCCCTGGCTTTGCCTCGATCGTTCCCCGACGGATCGTCTCGGCATTTCCTCATCGGCCTGAGCCCCCGTGAGCTTGGGTCGAAGACGGGCGAATTCACGCACTCTTATTGAGTCGCTAACAAACGGGCGAATAACGGACAGACAGGGTCCGATAACGTGCAAATCCCCTAATCTGTTTGCCTGTGGGTTCTCTATTTTGCAGGCTGAACCGTCCGACGGCCGATGAGTGAGATATAGACGGTCGCCCAAGGATGCGGGCGTGAGATGTTGGTGTGGAACACCGGCCGTCGGAGCGGGTGCATCTAAGTCGTACTGCACCCCAGGGCGGAAGCCCTGCCGACACGAACGGAGTTCACCCATGCAGCTTCGACCCGCTGACGTGCTGTCGTCGATTGTTGAAATCAGCCTTTTCCTCTGCGCCGCGGTGGTTACCGCAGTCGGCATCGTCTCCCTCCGATAAGTTGTGCGCCGGTTTATAAGAGCACCCCCCCCTCTTGCGCCGACGCCCAGGGGCGTGCGAACCGTTAAGTTATTGTAAATGTCTTGATTCGCGGCGTTGCGGTCGGATAGGGTTGAAATCGGGAACCTAAACCGATGACCGCAACCGTACCGACAATATCGACTTTTTCCCGGCCGGCACCCGATACGCGCATTGCCGCCGCAGGACACGCACCGGACGTACTGGTGGCCGACCGCGTCAGCGTTTTCTACGACCAGTTCGAGGCGATTAAAAAAGTTTCGCTCGACGTCCGGGCGCACGAAGTCGTCGCGCTCATCGGGCCTTCCGGCTGCGGCAAGAGCACGTTTCTCCGCTCGATCAACCGCATCAACGACCTCATTCCCGGCTGCCGCCTCACCGGCAATCTCAGCCTCGCTGGAGAGAACATCTACGGCCCGAAGATCGACCTGGTCCGCCTTCGTCGGCAGGTGGGCATGGTGTTCCAGAAGCCCAATCCCTTCCCCCGCTCGATCTGGGAAAACCTCACCTACGGCCCGCGCTTGCAGGGTATGACGAAGAAGAGCGATCTTGAGCCCCTCGTCGAAGACTGTCTCCGCAAGGCCGCGTTGTGGGAAGAGGCGAAGGACCGCCTTCACGCCTCGGCGCTGGGCCTGTCGGGCGGGCAGCAGCAGCGAATGTGCATCGCGCGAGCGCTGGCGACAAAGCCCAGCATCATGCTGATGGACGAACCCTGCTCGGCGCTCGATCCGATCGCCACCAGCAAGATCGAAGACCTGATCGTCGGACTGAAGCAGTTCGTCACGATCGTCATCGTCACCCACAACATGCACCAGGCCGCCCGGGTGAGCGACCGCACGGCGTTTTTCTATCTTGGCGAGTTGATCGAATACGACAAGACCAACACGATCTTCACCAACCCCACTCACAAAAAGACAGAAGAATACGTCACCGGGCGATTTGGGTGATGGCGAAATAACGCCGATTCCGATATACTACGTTGTCCGCTACGGAACTTTTTGGTTGGAAAGCCTGACGATGTCGCATCATTTTGCAGATCTGCTTGACTCCCTCCGGGCGCGCATCGCACGAATGACCGCGCTGGTGCAGGACATTGTTGAGAAGAGCGTGGAGTCCGTCGTCAATCTTGACGACAACCTCGCCCGTTCGGCGATGGGTGCCGACGACCGCATTGATGAAGAGGAAGTGAATATCGAGCGCCAGGCGATCGACCTGCTGGCGCTCTACCAACCCGCCGCCAGCGACCTGCGGATGATCACGATGATCATCAAGGTCAACGGCGACTTCGAACGCATCGCCGATTGCGCCGTCAACGTCGCCCAGCGCGTGCCCCTGCTGGCCAAAATGGGCGACTACATCGTCTCCTCCGACCTGCGCCTGATGGCCAACACGGTCGTCAGCACGCTGCGGGATACGATCAACGCCTACAACCTAAACGACATCGACCTCGCCAAACAGGTGCTCCGCGCCGACGACGTGCTCGATGCGCTCTATCACCAGATCGTCCAGGAGACGCTCAGCGTGCTGGAAAGCGAACAGCACCGCGCCAACCGGGATCTCAGCACGATCATGATCGCCAAGAACCTCGAGCGCATCGGCGACCACTGCACCAACATCGCCGAAGACATCGTCTACGTGCAGTCCGGCCGGATTATCCGGCATCGGCATGCGGTTTAAGTTATAATCCGACATATGACTCGCCTGTCCCTCGAAATCGATGAACGCGTCCTGGGCGCGCTGGACCGTGCCGCCGCGGACGCGCATACGTCGATCGATCAAACGGTCCGCGAGGCGATCGAGCTGGGTCTCGAGCAAATGCGACGCAAGAAGCTCGATGACCAATATCGTGAAGCGTACACGAAGCAGCCCATCACGCCCGCCGAGATCGCACGGAATCCAACCGACCCCTATTTCCCGGATGGCGATGAAACGTGGTGAGATTCGATATTTCGAGTTTTCTCCGCCCGACAAGCGGCGGCCCGTCCTCCTCCTGGCGCGGGACGAAGGTATTCGCCACCTGAATGACGTCGTCGTCGCGCCAATTACGACGACGATTCGACAACTACCAACCCACATCGTGCTCGATGCGTCTGACGGCATGCCAAAGCGTTGTGCGATCAATCTGGATCAGATCCAGTTGGTTCCGAAGCACCGAATTGGCGACCGGATCGTTACGCTTGGCGCTGCCAGGATGACCGAGGTGGAAGTGGCGACGATGATTGCTCTTGGAATACGCGATGCATAGCGATAAGCCCCATCCACACGGCAGCGATCGCCCGCCAACCTGCCCCGCCCCCATCTGCTCCACCTGCGGGCCGACGCAGATCGTCCGGGTGAGTTCTCACGACCAGTGCGTCCGCTGCGGCCGGGTGCTGGAAAGCTGTTGCGAAGGGCCGGGATGACCGATCCGCAGCCGCAGCCCGGCCGCGGGCGTTTGCCGTTGCCGGTTGCGGCTTGTTTGTAGCTTGTTCCTTGCCCGTTGTTTTTTGCTTCTCACAACCTGTCCTGCAACCAAACTGGCGAAAACCCTGCTTGCCCCGTGCGTGGATCGCCCGTAATCTTCGAGACAACATGAGTATTCTCGTCAACAAAGATACGCGCGTCATCTGCCAGGGCATCACCGGAAGCGCCGGGGCGTTTCATACCAAGAGCTGCCTGGATTACGGCACGAAGATGGTCGGCGGCGTCACGCCGGGCAAAGGCGGGAAGGTGGATGAGAACAACCTGCCGATCTTTGATACGGTCGCGCAGTCGGTCAAAATCACCGGTGCCGACGCCACGATGATCTTCGTCCCGCCCCCGTTCGCCGCCGACGCGATCATGGAGGCCGCCGACGCGGGCATCAAAATCATCGTCGCGATCACCGAAGGCATTCCGGTCCTCGATATGATCAAGGTGCGCGAGTTCCTGCGGGGCTACCCGAACTCGACCTTGATCGGCCCGAACTGCCCCGGCGTGATCACGCCCGGCGAATGCAAGATCGGCATCATGCCCGGCTACATCCACACGCCGTCGAAAGAAGCCAAAAGCGGCAAGTCGGTCGGCATCATCTCTCGATCCGGCACGCTGACGTACGAAGCCGTCTGGCAGACCAGCACGCGCGGCATCGGCCAGACGACCTGCGTCGGCATCGGCGGGGATCCGGTCAAGGGCATCAACTACATCGAGCTGCTGGATCTGTACGAGAAGGACGCGGAGACCGACGCGATCATCCTGATCGGCGAGATCGGCGGGAACGATGAGACGCTGGCGGGGGCGCACATTAAGAAGAACATCACCAAGCCGGTGGTCGCATTCATCGCCGGCAAGACCGCCCCCCCCGGCAGGCGCATGGGCCACGCCGGCGCCATCATCTCCGGCGGCGACGACACCGCCGACGCCAAGCTCAAAGCCCTCGCCGGCTACGGCATCGCCGTCACCGACTCGCCAGCGACCATCGGGGAAACGATGGCGAAGGTGTTGAAGGTGTAAGGTCTTGCTCGCGAAGCGCGTGCCCGATCGTTAAAATACCCTTATGTTGATGGGGTACATCCAACCCGCGCTCGATCTGATTGGCATCGACCCGGTGACACGACAACTCGTGCCGCTGATGCGAAAGTCCGATCGGATCAACCGTCGAGCCAAGCGCGTAGCGCCGGCGACCGGGCATCGGCGAAAGGGGCCACGCCGTGAGCAAATCGATCATTCCCGCTGAACGCATCGAGTCCTGCATCCTTGTTCTGCGGGACGAAAGAGTGATGCTCGACCGCGACCTGGCGGAGTTGTACGGCGTGACGGTCAGCGCGCTCAACCAGGCGGTAAAGCGCAATGGCGAGCGGTTTCCGGAAGACTTCATGTTCGAGTTGTCTGAAGAGGAGCTCGACAACTTGAAATCACAATCTGTGACTTCAAGTTCGTGGGGCGGCGCCCGTCGGGCCAATCCAAAGGCCTTCACCGAACAAGGCGTCGCGATGCTGTCCAGCGTCTTACGCAGCCCGCGGGCGGTTCAGGTCAACATCGCCATCATGAGGGCGTTCGTGAACCTGCGACAGATGCTCGCCTCCCACACGGAACTGGCGAAAAAACTCAAACAACTCGAAAGCAAATACGACGGCCAATTCGCGCAAGTCTTCCGCGAACTCGACCACCTGATGGACCTGCCCGACGAAGCCAACAGCCCTTACTCCCCCAAAAAGAAACG
>JBBQQZ010000278.1:0-5430 GCA_038215325.1 Tepidisphaerales bacterium
CAAGCCAATCCCGCCCGCAACATCACTCAAGCCTGCGCGAACCGCTCCGTGTTGCACCGTTCGGTGCGACGACCCATTCTCATATTAGTTGCTCCGCGATCTGATCTGATAACCCACATGCCAGCGGGCCGGGAATCAGTCCTCAGGACGCTGGATGCAAACGTGGCCGAAAGCCGGGGCGGATTGTCATATGCTAGAGCGCGACAGCTTCACATTTCTACGTCTCGCGTTTCCTCGGCCGGCCTTGTGGCCGCGGAGGCGGGAGGCCGAGGAGGGCTTCGGTTTTGCGGGTCCAGAGAGGGTCGCCCAGCGGACGGCCGCGGGTGGCGGCGCGGCGGATGGCTTCTTCTTCGGCGGGGGTCTGCGGGCGATTCACCCAGTCGACCCAGTTGCGCGGCCGGGGGACCGGCCACTTCGACAGAGGCACCCGCGCGATGCCCTCCTCGGCGTCGAGCGGCGTCTGCGACTGCCCCAGGCTTGACCATCGCCACGCCTGCGACCGCTTCACCATCCGCGCCCGCAGAGGATTGCGCTCGACGTACCGCAGCACCGTCCGCAAGTGCTCGTCATCCTGCACCGGAAACGATTTGTACCGCCCCTGGTAAACGCTGCCGCGACCCCGCCGCCCCCGGTCCTCGATCCACCGCCGAACGTGCGTGATCGTCAGCCGCTGCATGAACTTCGCCAGTTCACCCTCCTTCTGCGGCCAGAGCACCAAATGCCAGTGATTGGGCATCAGACAGAACCCGCACACCCGGATCGGCACTTCCTCCAGTAACTCGGCGAACAGCCGCATAAACGCGGCGTACTCGTCATCATTCCGAAACAGCGTCCCCCGCCCGGCGGCGCGGTTGAGCACATGGTAGATCAGTCCGCCGGGCGCGTTGCGTGCGAAGCGTGGCATGATTGTCAGTCTGACGCGAAACAGCCGGTTTGTCAAAATCAGAACCCGTCCCGCTTTAGGTTCCAACGCGACCGCCCGCCGTCGTCACCGATGTAACGACGGCGGGCACGGTGGGTTGCGTCCTGTCCTGGCGTTGACTGCGCGCTCAAGACGAGTACTACTTCTTCTCTCCCGCTTACTCCTGCGCCGCCGCCGGCTGCGCTTCGCCGGGCTTGCCTTTCATCAACGCCGTGTCCGCGTCGCCGGCCTTGGGCATCGGCTGGAAGGTGAGCTTGCTCAGGTAGTCGTGCTTCTTGCCCGCCATCTCGGCCTTGACGATCTCGCCGAACTCCTTGCGCGCCTCTTCGGCATTCTTTTTGCCGTTGATGACGTCGTACGCCAGGTTCAGCGCCAGCAGGTTGTGGGCTTCGATGTCGCAGCGAGCGCCGATTGTGCCGCGAGTGCGGTCGACGATAATGCTGCCGTCGAACTCAGCCAGCTCGCCGATCTTGTCCGTCGGCACCTTGAACTCCACGACGTGCTGGAGATAGTCCTTGTGGGGGACGGGGAAATCGTGCTGAATTTCCTCGTTGATCAGAATGATCTCCTTGAACGGCCCCTTGTCGGTCCAAATCAGCCGGGTGGGTGTCATGCCGCTGGGCTCGCCGTACTTCTCAGTCATCATCTTGGCGGCCTTCTGCGGTCCTGCCTTCCACTCGGCGGTGCATTGCTCGACAGACATCTGCTTGCCGTCGGCGGCTTGCTTGTCACCGGCCTTGTGTCCGCGCTCGGCGGGTTGGTTCTGGGCGAATGCCAGAGGCGTAGTGACTATCCCGCCAGCAACGGCCGCCGTGAGGCAACAAGTAACCAACGTATTACGGGAAAGAATCTTCAACATAACTGACTCCTGTTAGAGGCTCTGGCAATCCCATATCGGCCCTGATCAACATGACCAGAGTGTTCCGAACGGCATTACTCGGTACTGTTTTTGATACTTCATAAAATTTCTGTCTGCGTTCGCGACAAATGCGGGTCTTTACGGTCCCGACGCCGTCGCCCAAGCTCGTCCCGATCTGGCGCACAGATGGAACCGGGGGCGTCCTGACCGACTGTTTTTCAGTGCTTCCAGTAAATCCCACACTGAATCCATCGATACTGGAAAGCCCTTCCAGAAAACGGGTAGGTGTTGAAGCGCATGCTTATTTTCGCTTTTGCTTCGACGAATGAGACTCCGATGCCGCGGCTTTCGAAGCGGCTTCGACATTCGGAAGAGAGGGCGCGTCCGATTCGCGCTCGCCCGTTTCGGCGTCACGCACAGTGGTGAAGGCCGGGTTACTGACGAATTCCCAGTCGCCCCCTTTGTTCCAAGGGCCACGCATATCGACCTCGCCGTCGTCGCCTTTACCGGTAGAGTCGTTGAAAAACTGGTCGACGATGCCGGGCGATGGCTCTAGCTTGCCGATGGACAACGCCGGGCGTCCGAGGCTGTCCAGTGCGAGCATGAACGCCTTCATATGCGTGATTTCGCGCGTCATCAAAAATTGAAGTGCTTCTTTGGAGCCGGGATCGTCGCAAAAATTGATCAGCCGCTCATAGACGATCTTGGCGCGTGCCTCCGCAGCGATATTGCTGCGCAGGTCAACCTCTGGTTCGCCGGTGATTTTGAGGTAGTCAGCGGTCCACGCATTGCCTTCGGAGTTGTACAGATTCACCCCACCGCCGCCGCAGATCGCGATAAGCGGATCGCGCTCGGCGGCTTCGCGGTCGGTCTTCAGCGGCTTCAGATGCATCCGCGCCAACGTGCCGATGACCTCAAGATGGCTCAGCTCTTCCGTGCCGATGTCCATGAGCAGGTCTTTCAGGCCGGGATCGGTGGTGTTCAAACCCTGGATGGAGTATTGCATGGCCGCGGCAAGCTCGCCGTTGGCCCCACCAAACTGCTCGAGCAACATGTTCCCGAAACGAGGATCGGGCGTGGCCACATTGACGGTGTACATCAGTTTTTTAATATGGTGGTACATGAGATTCTTTTCTCGGGTAGGGCAAGTGAAGGATCGAAACAGGGACGTAGATAGTCAACGGCGTTGACACTTCATCCACGTCCCTGCTTCGGCTTCCTTGCGCGTTATTAGAAGTGCAGCATTTGTGATTCAAGCGAATGGCGTTGGAACCCGTGCTGTTTAGATATTCGCATGTGTGGCGACGCGCCCACGCCCGGTTTCCGGCGTGGTGCGGTCGTCGGTGTCGACCTCTCGGCGTGCGAGGTATCCGCCCGCCCCAGCGGCGCCGATCGCGAGAACCATGCCGACGATGGTCATCCAGGCGGTCTTGCTGGCGTCACTTTGGGCACGATCGCCGTCGCGAACGCCATCGGCGACGGCACTATTCCCAGCAGTAGAGGTGGCGATCGTCTCCGTGCTGCCGACGCGGGTTCGGTCCGACACGTTACGACCGTTGCCGACTTCGGCGGCCGCCATCGTCGCGGCGGCGCTTCCTGCAATGTAGAGCAGCAGTGGGATCGCCACCGCCGCGACAAGAGCACCATTGAGAAGACCGTTTCCTCGACCGAAGACGCCTGAAGCTCGAGCGGCAATGCAGCCTCCGGCGGCGAAAGCGACGACCGTGCTCAGCAGGCCCCAAAAACCGCCGCCCAGGGCAAAGTTTCGCAGGTCGTCCTCTCCACGGTCGTAAGAGCTCATGCCGATGGCCGCTCCGATGGTGGCCATTAGCGCAAGCATCGTAAGGGCGACTGCGGTGCCTGCGAGGATTGCCCCCCAGCAGACGCCTTCGCGAGAGACAACGGATCGGGCGTTCGCGTGATCGCCGTGGGCGGATTCAACGTAAGTACTCATGACATTCCTTCTGCCGGACCCGGTGGGATTCGCGGCGGTAATTAGTTCCCGGGCCATACGACACGTGCCGTTTGACCGCTGGAGAACCCTAGCGCCGAAAGGTGATGGACGACTAAAATGGAGATTAAATCGTACTCAGACTTTCTTCAGCCGTCCGACCGCCCGCACCTCGAACGCCCGGGCCCCGAAAGCGCAGCAGGTGGCAACGACCTCAACGGGGGAAAGGAGCATAAGCCTCGGCGAAGCGCGGTCATCGTGTGCCGTGACGAGCCGATCGGCGGCATGGCACATTGGGCGTTCGCTTGGTACAAGCAGTGCTGCCAATGGCGATCAATTTTTACGACATCGCGTACGGTTTCGGGGTGGGCATTTCGGCCCCGGTCTGGATCGTGCGCAGCAAAACGCGCAAGAAGGTGCTCGACGCCTTCAGCCAGCGCATGGGCTACGTCGCCCCGCGTGCCGGGCAGAGCCGGGCGGTGATGATCCACGCCGTCAGCGTCGGGGAATTGAACGCCTCGCGCACGCTCATCGACCAACTCAAGGCAACAGATCCGGGCCTCCAGCTCATCATCTCCACCACCACCGAAACCGGGTATCAGCGGTCGCAGGAGTTGTACGCCGAGCGGGATGACATCACGCTGATCCACTACCCGCTGGATTTCACCGGTGCGGTGGTGCGTGTGCTGGACTGTCTGAAGCCGAGCCTGGTGGTGCTGATGGAGCTGGAGTTGTGGCCGAATTTCATCGCGCAGTGCTGGCTGCGGCAGATCCCGGTAGTGCTCGCCAATGGGCGCATCACGGCACCCAGCTTCCGCAACTTCAAGATCGGCTCGCTGCTGACCAAGCGCATGTTCTCCCGGCTCTCCGCCATCGGCGCGCAGGAACAGACCTACGCCGACCGTTTCCTCGAACTGGGTGCCGACCCTGCCAAGACGACCGTCACCGGCACGATGAAGTTCGACACCGCTCCGGCATCCGCCGACGTGCCGGGCACGCCCGATCTGGCAAGGGACATGCAACTCGCGTCCCCGCTGTGGGTCTGCGGATCGACCGGGCCCGGCGAGGAGGAGATCGTCCTGGATGTTTACAAACGACTGCTCGTCGATTTCCCGGACCTGCAACTGGCGATCATCCCGCGCAAGCCCGACCGCTTCGACGAAGTCGCCGGGTTGATTGATCAACGTGGATTCAATTGCGTCCGCCGAACCAGCCCCGCCCCGGCCACCCGCGACCCGCAACTCCCGACCGTCGTCCTTGGCGACACGATGGGCGAACTCCGCAAGTTCTTCGCGCTGGCGGACGTGGTGTTCGTCGGCAGGACGCTGGTGGACCTGGGGGACAAGCAGCACGGCAGCGACATGATCGAGCCGTGCGCGATCGGCAAACCGGCGATCGTCGGCCCGTTCACGGGCAACTTCATCGAGCCTATGAACGCCTTCCGCGCCGCCGGCGCGATCACCGAAGTCACCACCGCTGACGAGCTGCACGACGCGGTCGCCAAGCTGCTGCGCGATCCCGGCGAAACCGGCACGCGAGCGCAGCAGGTGGTCGCCCAGCAGCGTGGCGCGACCGCCCGGACGATGATGCTCATCGAACCGCTGCTTCGCGCCGAATTGTCGCTCGCTGCGCCTGAAACGGCTTGAATTTTTTTCCGTAGCACAGCGATCCACACGCCTACCATTCGGACGACACGTC
>JBBQQZ010000279.1:0-5430 GCA_038215325.1 Tepidisphaerales bacterium
GGTTTACATCCGTGGCGTGGTCTTTCGACAGCAGGTTATGAACAACAGGTGGATAACGCATGGACAACGTGACGCCGTCTGTCGCGGCGGGAGGCGCGATTGTCTGCGGGCACCCGAACGATCGCCGATCCCTGTTGGCGAGCGCCCGAACGCCGGAATGATCGCGACAACCGGCGCGACAACTTATCCACACGCAGTGTCCGATAATGTCGCATGTAAGTACATTACTGGTAAATGACTTATCGCTATCACGGCGGAGTTATCCACAATCGGCGCACGGTTACTACTACGACTACTATTAAGAGATTTCTTATTGGGAAGGATGGGAAGTACCATTGCAACGGACTTGCGCGTACAACACGCGGTGCAGCGGAAGGCTGCGGAAATCATCGGCTGACAAAGGACTGGCTCATGAAAGTGATTTGCAATCGTGGTGCGCTCCAGGAAGCGCTGAACATCGCCGGCACGGTGTCGTCGGCAAGAACCCCCAAGCCGGTTCTACAGTGCGTGAAGCTTACCGTCTCGGCGGATCGTCTGACGATCGCCGCAACGGACCTGGAAGTCGCGATCCGGTATTCCGATACGCAGGTGCAAGTCGAGTCCGAAGGCGAAACCCTGGTGATGGCGGACAAGCTGCGCGACATCGTTCGCGAATCCATCGACGACACCCTCAGCATCGAACTGGTCGGCGAACAACTGCACATCAAAGGCCAGGATTCGCACTTCAAAATCTTCACGCAAAGCGTCGCTGAGTTTCCCCCAGTGCCCGACTTTGAAGGCACCGCTGATTTCAGCGTGCAGGGGAAGCAGTTGAAGCAGCTCATCGCCCAGACCCTTTTCGCGGCCGCCAAGGAAGCGACGCGATACGCGTTTAACGGCGTGCTGACGACGATCAAGGGCAAGCGCCTTATCCTCGTCGCCACCGATGGCCGGCGCCTGGCGATGGCCAAAGGCGATCTGGTGAGTGAAAACGCGACTGAAGGCGGCACATCGATCGTGCCGGCCAAGACGCTGAACCTGGTCGACAAGCTCATCAACAACCCCGACGACCCCGTCGACGTGAAGCTGACCGAGAACCAGGTCATCTTCCGCACCGCCGAGGCGACGCTGACGAGCAACCTGATCGAAGGCCAGTTTCCGCCTTACGACGACGTGATCCCAAAGGAATGCGACCGCAAGATGACCGCCGGCACCGCCGATTTCCTGAGCGCGGTGCGTCGGTCGGCGTTGCTGACCACCAGCGACAGCAAGGGCGTGCGCATGGCGTTTACGAATAAGGGTCTTACCCTCTCGAGCCGCAACCCCGAGGCCGGCGAAGCCGAGATCAACTTCGCGTGCAAATTCGAAGGCCCCGACGTCGAAATCGGCTTCAACCCGATCTTCATGACCGACGCCCTGAAGGTGGTCAACACGGATGAAATCAGCTTCGAAATGCTCGCGCCAAATCGGCCGGGGCTGTTGAGGGCCGGGCAGAATTTTTCGTACGTGATCATGCCGGTTAACTTGCAGTAGCATGGGTTTGGATCGGCCACAGATTGCACGGATTTGCACAGATCAGCACAGATGAAAACGGATCAGGAGATCAATGCGCTGACCGAGAAGATCATCGGGTGTGCGTATTCTGTTGCGAATGAATTGGGGTTCGGGTTTCTTGAAAAAGTGTACGAGAATGCGTTGTTCGTTGCGCTAACGAAAGCTGGCTTGGTGGCGAAGCAACAGGAGCCGATTGTCGTGCGATTTCAGGGAGTTGTGGTTGGAGAGTATTTTGCGGACCTGCTTGTCGAGGGTGTTGTCATCATCGAATTAAAGAGCGCCAGGGCGATCGATGAGGCTCACAAGGCGCAATGTGTGAACTATCTAAAAGCCACAGGCAAATGCGTCTGTCTGCTGATCAACTTCGGCCCCGACAAAGTCGAAGTGAAACGCTTCCGTAACTAACGTTCTTCATCCGTGCCAATCTGTGCCCATCCGTGCAATCTGTGTCCCATTCACCCCCCCCCGCCCATGAATGACCAGGACCTTATCAACCTCTCCAAGTGGAAAACCACTCGCCGGAAGCCGGTGGGGCGGTTGGGGGATGAGGTGATCTCGATTTTTAAGAAGGACATCGAGAAGCGGCAGAGCAAGTTCGGCGAGATCGGCGGGGCGTGGTTGCAGTTGGTGCCGGAGAAATTGCAGGAGTACGCGGAGTTGTCGAGTCTGTCGCGCGGGACGCTGACGGTGCTCGTGCAGGGGTCGACGAATCTGTACCAGCTCAAGCAGGCGATGCTGGCGGGGCTACAGGTGCAGTTGCTGCATGCGTGCCGCAGCGAGGGGCTGAAGAAGATCGTATTGAAGCCGGGGAAAATGACGAACTGATCGGAAAGTTGGGTGCCACGGCTTGATACCCCAAGCCGTGGTAGGCCCGATCGTCCAGTGATCCCCGTCGCCGCAAGCGAACCACGGCTTCGAGTACGAAGCCGTGGCACCCGGACCACGCCGGCGCGCTTCCACGGGTTGATTTCATGAGCCCGTGTCGGTATTTGGGAAGATCGAAACAACGATGTCCGATACCGAACTCCCATCCGCCCCGCGGAAGAATCTGCCCCGGTTTCTTGCGTACGTCCTGGACTACAAGGCCCTCCTTCTGTTCGCGATTTTTGCGGGATTGGCAAAATTTTCGCTCAATTATACCTTTCCGTGGCTGATCGGGACCGCGGTCGACAAGGTAATCAACAACAAGCAGGGGCTGACCTGGGACGCCCGGATCGGGTGGCTGGAGACGCTGGCGCTGCTGGGGGTGGTGCTGTCGGTGGCGCACTCAGTCGCGAGCTATTCCCGCGGGTATCTCGCCGCCAAACTTGGCAATCGCATCATCCGGGATATCCGTCAGGATTTGTTCGATCACCTGCACCGGTTGTCGCTGCATTTTTACGCCAAGGAGCGCACCGGCAGCATCGTTAGCCGGATCATCACCGACATTCAGACCGCGTCGCAGATCGTCAACGGCGGGCTGATCAACATCGCGATGGACTGCTTCAGCGTGTTCGTCGGGATGTACCTGATCTTCACGATCAACGTAAAGCTCGCCTGGGCCACGCTTTGCGTATTGCCGCTGTATTTGCTGCTCTTCAAGACGCTGAACCCTCGCGTGAAAAACGCCTCGGCGCGCGTGCAAAGCCAGATCAGCAAGATCAGCGGCAACGTGCAGGAGCGGCTTGCGGGAATCGCGCTGATCAAAACGTATGCCGCCGAGCGGCGGGAGGCGCAGCAGTTCAACATCGACACCGAAGAACACCTCGGCCGGGTGCTGGAGCAGAGCAAGCTCGCTCAGCTCGTCGGCGCAGTCAGCGAAGGCCTGGTCCACCTGGGCCAGACGATCGTGATCGGCTTTGGCGGGTACCTGGCGATGCATGGGGAGATCAGTTCGGGTGAAGTCATCACGTTCATGGGATACCTGGCGGTGATGTATTTGCCGATCCGCAGGTTTGCGGAGATTAACGTGATCTGGCAAACCAGCCTGGCGGCGATCGAGCGGGTGTTTGAGGTGTTCGATATCACGCCCAAGATCGTGCAAAACATCGACGCGCCAAAGATCAGCCCCACGCACGGCGAGGTGGTGTTCGATCACGTCACGTTCGATTACGACGACGACAGCAGCGAATCGACAACCAGTCTTGAAGAGCGCGACGACACGGTTCCGCCTCCCAAGCCGCGCACGCGGCCGGTGCTGAACGACGTGTCGCTGGCGGTGGCGCCGGGGGAACGCATCGCGCTGGTAGGCCCGAGCGGCAGCGGCAAGACGACGATGCTGTCGCTGTTGCCGCGCCTGTATGATGTGAAGCAGGGGAGCATCAAGATCGACGGGCTGGACGTGCGCGATTACCGCCTGCGTCCACTGCGACGCGCGATCGGGATCGTGCAGCAGGACAGCTTTTTGTTCTCCGGTTCGATCCGCGACAATATCGCCTACGGCCGTCCGGATGCGACCGAGGAACAGCTTTTCAACGCCGCCCGCGCCGCCAACGCCCACGAATTCATCGTGGGCCTCCCCGACGGCTACGAGGCTCGCGTCGGCGAACGCGGCGTGCAACTGTCCGGCGGGCAACGACAACGCATCTCGATCGCCCGAGCGATCCTCAAAGATCCACGCATCCTCATCCTCGACGAAGCCACCAGCGCGCTGGACAGCCAATCCGAATCCCTCGTCCAACAAGCCCTCGAACGCCTCATGCACGGCCGGACGTGTTTTATTATCGCGCATCGACTCAGCACGGTGCGGAACGCCGACCGCATCGTTGTGCTGGAGGCGGGGCGCGTGATCGAGATCGGCAACCACGACGAACTGCTGGCGAACAACGGGCTGTACGCACGGTTGGTGCGTCAGCAATTCGGTGTGTCCGGTTCCCTCTCCCACGTACCCGTGGGAGAGAGTTAGGGTGAGGGCCGGCTCGCGGACGTGCTGGCCCTCACCCCAACCCTCTCCCGCGAGTACACGGGAGAGGGGGTAATGCGGCTATACTCCTGGCCATGTGCGGAATCGCCGGTGTGGTTTCATGGGATGAGGATTTGCGTGTGACGCGCGAATTGCTTGTTCGGATGGCGTCGCGGATCGCGCATCGCGGGCCGGACGGGGAGGATGTGCGGGTCATCGAGTCTTCGCCGCACGTCGGGTTCGCGTTCCGGCGGTTGGCGGTGCTGGATACCGATCCGCGCGCAATGCAGCCGATGAGCACGCCGGACGGTCGATTTACGATCGTCTTCAATGGGGAGATCTATAACTTTCGCGATCTGCGCACGGAACTTTCTCCGCGCGAATGGAAAACCGAAGGTGACAGCGAGGTGCTGCTGCACGCGCTGGCGACGTGGGGCGAGGCGGCGCTGGAGAAGCTGAACGGGATGTTCGCGTTCGCGCTGTGGGATGCGCAGGATAAATCGCTGCTCTTGGCTCGCGACCGGATGGGTCAGAAGCCGTTGTATTTCACGACCGGTCGGTCGAGTGTGGCGTTTGCGTCGGAGCTGCGGGCGCTGGACCCGTGGCCGGATTGGGAGCAGGAGATCGATACGGGATCGCTGGCAGACTACCTGCGTTTCGGCTGCACGCGCCCGCCGCGGACGATGCTGACCGGCGCGCATCAACTGCTGCCGGGGCACTGGGTTCGCATCACAAAGCCGCCAGATGAATCGACGATCCAGACACGGTATTTCGATGCAAATGACGCGAACGGGGTGCCACGGCTTGGTACGCCAAGCGGTGGAAGACCAGCGTCCGACGGTTTGGCGTACCAAGCCGTGGAATCCGAGTTTCGCACGCTGATCGACGAAGCGGTGGGTCGGCAGATGGTGGCGGACGTGCCGCTGGGGGTGTTTCTGTCGGGCGGGATCGATTCCAGCGTCATTGCCCTCGCGGCGAGGCGATGGGGACGCGTGCAGACGTTTGCGATCGGGTTC
>JBBQQZ010000280.1:0-5421 GCA_038215325.1 Tepidisphaerales bacterium
TTGCTACCCGGCACGATCTCGATCGCGCCGGGCGCGCCGCGCGACTATCGGGCGCTCGAACGATTTCACTACCTCCCTTTGCGACCCGCAACATGGGCAGGCGTCTGGACCGCGCGGTATCAACCCCACGCCGACGTCGCCCCCTGCGTGGTCGGATCTTCCGAACAATCCGGCCCCGCAGGGGTCGGCGTGGACCGTGCGCGGGGAAGGATTATCGCAGTTGCGGTGCTGTCGTTCCCCAGCGCGGTGCATCGTGTGCGACATCGCGTTTTCCAGCTCGATTCGCTCTCGTTCGGGCAAAAACTGCGCTGGGCGAACGCCAACCTGCGGACCATCAGCCGGGTGATCGTGCATCCGCAGTTTCGGTCGATCGGGCTTGCCCACGTGCTGATCGACCGCGTGCTGTCTGATTGCCCCACGCGCTACGTCGAAGCATCCGCCCGCATGGGCAGGGCGCATCCGATGTTTGAACGCGCCGGCATGCACCGCGTCGATCCCGAAGACCCCATCGCGCCGGTCTACTATTGGTTCGATCGTCAGACGACACCACGAAACGATTCCTCCCGCGTCCCCGCGTAGCGCCGCGGACGCAGTCCCGCCTCCGATTTCGCGTCAACCCTCAGTATCCCAAGGAGCCTCCCATGTCCGACGAAACCCTACCCAACCCCCACACCATCCGTTGCCACACCCCCGACGAACTGCACGCCTGGATCAAGGACCGCACCCATCTGCACATCCCGCGCACCAACGTCTGCCCGCATCACCAGGCACCGTTCGATTACATCTGCACGGCGTACTTCGAGCCGTCGCGAGACCAGATCGTCTGGGCCCCGCGCGGCGGGGGAAAAACGTCGCTGGCGGCGATCGCGACGCTGCTCGATCTGCTCCACAAGCCCGGAATCTCCGTCCGCATCCTCGGCGGATCGCTCGAGCAGTCGCTGCGCATGTGGGATTACCTCATGCAGCACATCAACGACGACGAGCAACTCAAAGAACTCGTCAAGAACCCCAACGCCACCAGCCGCAAGCTGAAGATGAACCGATCGCAGGCGGCGGTGCTCACGCAATCCCAGCGCAGCGTGCGCGGGCTGCGCGTGCAGAAACTCCGATGCGACGAAATCGAACTCTTCGACGAACCGATCTGGCAGGCGGCGCAGCTCACCACGCGCAGCGCCGAGTTCGATGGGCTCGCGACGCGCGGCACGATCGAAGCGTTCTCCACGATGCACCAAGCCTACGGACTGATGAGCAAGCTGGTCGACAAAGCGCCTGAGTCCGGCGTGAAGGTCGTCCGCTGGTGCCTGCTCGAAGTCCTCCAGCGTTGCCCGCAGGAGCGCGACTGCAACACCTGCCCGCTTTGGGACGAATGCCAGGGCGTCGCCAAAACCAAATGCGACGGTTTCTTCAGCATCGACGACGCCATCACCATGAAGCAGCGTGTGAGCGAAGAGACCTGGCAAAGCGAAATGCTTTGTCGCCGGCCCAGCCGGGAGGGGATGGTGTTTCCGATGCTCGCCGGTGCCACGCACTATCGCGAAGAGGCGCCGTTCCCGATCGACGCCGAATGCCACCGCTGGCTGGCGATCGATTTCGGCTTCTCCGCGCCGCTGGTCTGCCTCTGGATCATTACGCGCGGCGAGCAGATTTACGTCCTCGACGAGCACGTGAAGAAAGGGCTGACGATCGATCAGCACGTCGGCGAGATCCACGCGCGCCCCTGGGGGCGCGCCACGCACATCGCCTGCGACCCCGCCGGCAGCAGCGTCAACGAGCAGACCGCCAAGAGCAACATCGACGTGCTCCGCAAACACGAATACAAAGTCCGCACGCGAGGCAGCCGCATCGTCGATGGGGTCGAACTCGTCCGCGCCGCCCTCAAAAGCGCCACCGGCATCACCCGCCTGTTCATCCACCCGCGCTGCAAACAACTGATCCAGTCGCTCGAATGCTATCACTACAAAAGCGAACAGTCTGAACTCCCCCACAAGGATGGAAAGAACGACCACGCGGTGGATGCGCTGAGGTATTTTTTCGTGAACAACCAGTCGTACGAGGTGAAGTCGCGACGCTACTGAGCGGACGAATGTGACTTCGTCACGGCGGATCAACCGACCCCTTCGCTGCGATGATTCTGCGACAGCGCGGTTATCGTGCGATCCGCCAGAGTCAGCACTGGGTCGCGATCGGCCGGCACGTCGATCGATCGTTCGCACAGATCGCGCAGCAGCTCGGCGTGCCGCTTCAAAAGCGCGTGGCGCTCGCGGTCCCGGGTGACCTGTCCGCCCGCGGCGATCGCCTGGAGCATCGCCGTCAGCACCGGCGGATTGCCGGGGGCGTTCTGGCGGATCTGGTCGAGAGACAGGCCGACCAGCGTTTGGAACGAACGCCCGGTGGCAATGATGCGCAGGCTCCCGTCTTCGCCGCGCAGGTGCGAAGGGATCGGCCGGCGCGCCAGGCTCTCCAGCAGCACGCCCAGGTGATTCACCGACATGACCGCAGTCGTGGTGTCATTGATGCCCGGCGACAGCGCTTTCAACGCCATGTCGACGAGCTGCCGGATACCAAACGCCGCGTCCTGTTCGATCGTGCGAGCGGCACCCATGCTGAACGCTTTGCGCAGGCGCTTGATCGTGTCATCCTTGATCGGCTTGTCGGAATCCAACTCGACGATCACGCCGCCGGGCGTCACAAACGTGCCGATATCGACCACCATCTTCACCACCCCGTCGAACTCGCCCGCGACCTTCAACAAAATATCGGTGTCCACCGCCTGCACGTACCCGTACTGCTCGGCCTTGGCGCGGTGGTGGTACATGCGAACAGCGGTCGTGACGTCTATTTCGGCGGCGGTTGCCACGGGTTCGGCGATGTCGGCGGGGAATAGTCGGTCGATGGATTTAGCGGTTTCTGCCGTCACGCTATGGAGAATCGTGCTTGCCTGGATCGAGTCGGCGATGTGATGAATGAAGTAGATCAGCACGGCAATGCTCACCAGCGCCAGCGCCAGCCCCAGCAGCACCGCGATCGCCGGAACGAACTGCCCCTCGTCGCCGCCGCGAATCGTTCGCAGCACGATCAGGCAGTACGCGAACAGGCTTACGAAATACCCGAGCACGAACTGGTTCACGCGGTCGCGCATGAAATTGCGAACCAGCCGCGACGTGTACTGCGCGCTGGCGGCGGCGAGCGTGGAGATGGTGAGCGAGAACGTCAGGCTGGCGACGGTCATCATCGATCCCGCGATCGCCGAAAGCATCCCCCGCGCGCCGTCGGCGCCTACACCAAAAAAAACACCTTGATTCTTCACCCACGCGTGCCCGAGATGGTCATCGACCACCGGAGCCGTGACGGCCAGGATGATCGCCAGCGCGACCATCGCCAGTGGCAGGAACCACAGGCCCGAGGTCATCGACAGCCAGAATTGTTTGAACTGTGGCAAGGGGACTCCCGACATGAGTTAGGACGATCATACGCCGAGCCGCTGCTTCCAAGCCTTCAATTGTTCCTCAAACGGTTTTGCTTCGGCAGCGCCGACGCTGTGACAACACTTCACGACATTCGCAGCACCGAGGCAAGTGTAGGCGTCGTCGGCCACACGGATGTCGCTCCATGTGCTCGCGCTCACCTCAACCGCTTGCAGCGGAACGAGCTACTTTGAAATTATCCACAGGAATCGCCCGGATTTCGGTTGCGTTTGACCTTCGCTCTGTTAGCGTCGGCGATCATGGAATGTCATCTCAATCGCTCGTCCCTGGCGGGAATAGTGTTCATTATCTTCAGCCTGTCAGCGGGCTCGATTCGGGGCGCGGATCAGCTCCACGAGCCATCGAATATCGCGTACCTCCAGTCGTTGAATGATAAGAAGTCATTGACCAACGAAGAGCTGAAGCAGGCGCGGGATGCGATGTTGAAGATCAACAATGAAGCTCGGCTGAACAGCGACTATCGCAAGTTGAAGACGCTGAAGAATGACTTGAATCTTCCATCGAATCTTGATCCGCTGGTGCTCAGCGACAAGCTGAACGAGGCCGCGCAAGAGCAGGCCGAGGGCGCGGCAGGGCTGAAACGACTTCCCCGTGGCAAGGCGATTCCCGGAGCGATGGCGTCCGGGACGGCGGCGAGTCTTGCGGACTTTCCGATCGGGTGGCAGGTGTCCGAATCGACCTATCGACCGACCTGGAATCTGGGCGGGAAGGCCGTCGATTCAGTCGGCTTCGGCATGGCAAAAAGCGCTGCCGGCCAGTGGTCTGTCGTGGCGATCTGGGCAGATCTCGGCGGTGCCCAGTTCAAAGATCTCGGCCTGCACGATCTCGAAAACATCAAAAAGCTTACGTCGTTTAGCGATAAGGCGACGCTGACGGCAGAGGATCTGACGACCATCCGCGCGTGCATGCTTCAGATCAACAACGAGGCACGCACGAACCCCGAATACCGCAAAAAAATGGGGAGTACCGCGGACCTCGATTTGCCTAAAGACTTGGAAAAACTTGTTCTCGATGAGGCCGCGAACAAAGCCGCGCAGGTTCAGGCGGACTACCAGGCCAGCACCGACGCGATGTCTCACGACAACCGAAACTACCGCGACTACGACGATCGGATGCTCAAGTTGAATGTGCCTGGCGCGCTCGAAGCCTGTGCCTTTTCGTCGAGCCTCAGCGACATGCCCATCGGCTGGATGAAAGGCGAAACACACTATCGCCCGACGTGGAACATCGATATCCCCGTTCATCGCGTCGGCTACGGCGTCGCCAAGAGCGCCCGCTCGGGCAGGTGGTATTTCACCGCGATCTGGCTTCCGGTCGCCAAGGGTGAGATCGTCGCCAAAACGCCTGAACAACCCGCTCAGAAGGATCCTTTCGCACCCACTTCACCACCAGCAGTTACTCCCCCCGTAACCGTTGCACCGACGGCAGGCACCACGCCCACCGAGGCCGCTGCACCGTCGGGAGAAAAGATCCGCCTCGCGGCAGAGGACGCACCTTACCGCGGCAAAAATTACATTCCGCAAGACCTGAAAACCGTCGACGGAAAGAAGCCCCACGGGATCGACTACTTCACGCGCGGCCAGTCCGGCACCATCGAGAGCGAATTGACCAAAGGCGGAATCCTGCACATGGGGGACATCTTAGGCTCGCCCGACGGTGGGTATCGCCTGATCATCAATTTCAACGGCAAGTTGGCCATTACTGATGCGAAGGGTAAGGAGAAATGGTCGGCCGGTGGAGATGGCACGCACGTCGAGTATCAGGCGGGGGATGGCAACTTCTGTCTTTACGACAAGAAAAAAGTTTGGAAGTGGGGAACTCAGAAGTTCGGCCCGAACATGGTCGATGGAAGCGTCCGCCTCACGAACGACGGCGTCCTGGAGCAACTCGATAAAGACGGCAAAAGAGTCTGGGCGTCGGAATGACCGGCCGCACC
>JBBQQZ010000281.1:0-5421 GCA_038215325.1 Tepidisphaerales bacterium
CACACGGGGAATGAACGAACCACAGATTACACAGATTTCACAGATTAGAAGTCGGCGTTTTAATCTGTGAAATATGTGTAAGCTGTGGTTCCATTCCCCGATTGGTTCTCCGTGGTGAATCGCGCGTTTACACTTCGCTTAGTTTCACGCGTGTTCCGCGCTTCGAGCTTTCGATCGCAGCGAAGACCATCGCCAGGCTTTTGATGTTGTCGTGGCATTCTGTCTGTGGGCGTTTGCCGGTGCGGAGGAAGTGGAGCATTTCTCGCAACGCGCCGTGCATGGTGGCGGCCTCGATTTCGGGCGTTTCGAGGGACAGGGGCGCTATGGCGCGGCTGAAGCCTTCGGTGCCCGTGACGACCTCGCCGCGGACGTTTTTGTCGGAGTCGTAGACGATCGTGCCCTTATCGCCGATGGCGCGCCAGTCGCCGTTCCAGCCGGTGTGACAGCCTTCGGCGCACCACGAGCCGCGGTACGCGAACCGCACGCCGTTGGTCATCTCGAACAGGCAGTTGGCGGCCACGTCGCCTTTGTACCAACTGCCGTGCGGGTTGAATTCCTCGGCGTAGACGCTGATCGGGTCTTGATGCGCGAACATGCGGGCCAGATCGAAATGGTGGATCGCCATGTCGAGGATGAGCGGGCTGGGCATTTCGTCGCGGAACCCGCCGAAGTGGACGCCGAGGAAGAAATCGCAGTTGAGCGTGGTGAGCCGGCCGATCGATTGATCGACGATCTGGCGCTGGATCGCGATGTGCCGGCTGTCCCACCGGCGCGACTGGCTGACCATGTACAGCTTGCCGGTCTCTTCACTGGTCTTCACCATCTTGCGGGCCTGCTCCATCGTGCCCGCCATCGGCTTCTCGCCGACCACGTGGAAGCCCGCCTTGAGCGCCTTGCAGGTGACTTCGCAATGCGCGTCGGGAATCGTCAGATCCACCACAAAATCCGCTTTGGTTTCCGCCAGCGCCTTGTCGACGTCGTTGAACGCTTTCGCGCCGGCGAGGTGGTGCTCGTCGATGCGTCCCTGCGCCGCTTCGAGTCGTAGATCCACGACCGCCGCCACCGTCAGCGCCTCCATGCGGATGGGCGGAAACCACGCGTTGGAAATCCCACCCGCGCCGATCACAATCACTCGTTCATTCGCCATCGATTCGTCTTTCGCTGTTAGTCGAGCCGCAGAGCATAGCAGATCGGGCAGACGGCTTGTAGGGTTCGCCGTGCGAACTGTGTCCCGACGGTTCGCACGGCGAACCTTACCAGATCAACGCGTTCGGTCACTTTTTCTTGCCCCCTCCGCCTTCGGGGGCACCGCCTGCGAAGTAGAGCGGGTCGAGCGCCAGGCGTCCGGAACCGATGATCGCGAGCATGAACGCCATTGGCAGCATGACGAACGCGTGATGGAATGGCGGGCCGCCTGCGTCAGCGAGGCCGGTGACGCCGTTCTTGTTCATCATCGCGATCACGATACTCAATAGCAGCAGCGTCATCAGCCCCGCGGCGATACGCGAGAAAAGCCCGAGGATAAGCATCAACCCCAGCAGCAGTTCGCCGATCGGGATCAGATATCCGTACGGCCTGGCGACCGCTTCGGGCAGCCACTGGGGCGTCATCGACTTGAAGCTGCCATCCACAAACTTCCCCATCCCGCCCGCCATCTTGCTCCAGCCTGCCAGCAACACATAAAGCCCCAGCACCAGCCGCGAGAGCAGCAGCGAGATGTCGATCCACGCCGGATGATTGAACGGATTCTGCATGGGTAGGATGGTAGCAGGTGACGAGTAGGTTGTGGATGGGTGCAGCGCACGTGAAGCCACGGGCGTGAGCCCGGGCGTCTTTCTCTGGCGACTCGAACGGCTCACGCCCGTGGCTTCGATGCGTCGTCGAACAGAGGTTACTTCTTCCCCAACTCAATCGACCGCGCACACGCGTCGGCGATCGCCTGGCGTATCGAGTCGCCGACGCGGGCGACGTCGAGGGATTCGATCGCGGCCTGCGTCGTGCCGTTGGGGCTGGTCACTTTGCGACGCAGTTCCTCGGGCGTGTCATTCGACGTCTTGGCCATCGATGCGCTGCCGAGGACGGTTTGCTTGGCGAGCAGTTCGGCCTGTTCCTTGCTCAAGCCCAATTCGATGCCGGCGGCGATCATGTGCTCGATCAGGTAGAAGACGTACGCCGGACCCGAGCCCGAGAGCGCGGTGACGGCGTCGAGCTTGTCCTCCGTCACTTCCACCACCTCGGCGGCGGGGGAGAAGAATTTGCTGGCGACGGTGACGTCGGCCTTGGTCGCGAACGCGCCGGGCGCGATCGCGACCGCGCCCAGGCCCACCAGCATCGGTGTGTTGGGCATCGTGCGGACGACTTTCCAGTGCGTGCCCAGGCCGAGGTTGGTTTCGATGAACCGCGTATTGATGCCGGCCGCGATCGAGATCACCAGCGTTTTGTCGGTGATGACCGTCCCGATCCCTGCCAGCGCATCCGCCATCTGCTGCGGCTTCACCGCCAGCAGGATCGCGGAAGCGTCTTTCACGGCATTGAGGTTGTCGGTCACGCACTTGATATCAAGCTGCCGCTCAAACAGCAGCCGGCGTTCGGGGGAAATGTCGGAAGCGATCATCTGCCCGGGCGCCAGCGTCTTCGACGCAATCAACCCCCGTGCGATCGCCTCGGCCATGTTGCCGGCACCGATGAATGCGAGATCTAAAGGCATATCGCGGGAGTGTGTGGGAAGGGCGGGGAAATGTCGAATGCGAAGTCTGGAATGTGAAATTTGGAATGAAAGACCGGGCCATCTGCCGGTTATTCATTCCACATTTCACACTACACATTCATTCATCACTCGATCGGTCCGCCAATCGCTTCGTGTACCGAGCGGGGCGCGGTGACGATCAGCGTGCCGTTGAAGAACTTGATCCTGGCTTTGCCGCCGTTGATGTCCCAGACATCGGGGCGGATGGTTTCCTGGATCAGGCTGACGAGGTCGTCGGCTTTTTCGGAGCGGGATTTGGATTTTTCGCTGTCTTTGTCGCGATCGCTGCTGCCGCTATCGAAAATCCCGCCGCCCGAGCCGCCGTTTCCGTTCCCGCGCCCCCTTCGGCCGCCGCTGGCGTTGTCGGTCAGGCTGAGGCTGGGGCCTTCGAAATCGGGGATATCGACCAGCAAATCCTGCACCGGGTAAATGCGCGTGATCATCTTCTCATCCGCCCGGGCGAGGGTGGTGATGGTGATGACGTTCTGATCGACATAAAAGGTGAGTTGCCCCGGTGCCGCCGACTCCAGCGTGGCTTTCAGCGCGAAACGCATCGGCGTGTACCGCAGGCCGAGCGACACGGCGGTGTCCTTGGAGACGCCGATTTCTTCGATCGACTTCCAGTCGACGACGAGGTTGGCGTTGGAGGCGTCCCGGAAGAAATCGATGGCGTCGATGAGCGACACGTCCGCGAACTTGACCGTCGGCAGCCGCTTCATCAGCGCCGTCTTGGCGGGGGTTTGCGCGGGCGCAAACGTGGCGCAGATCAGGACGAGAACGAGCGTGGAAAGGGCGTATCGCATGACGAAACCTCGCTGGCGGCCAAGAGGTAGTATAACCCGTTGCGGGCAACGGGCTAGACAATTCGGACGAGGGGAGGTTTGCGAAAAAAACGTCGGCGGAACGTTGACCCGTCCTTCGCGTGGCGCCGCTAAGGAGCTACGACCAGAATTCGCAAGTGCCAGTAGCCGCAACGCTACGCGTTGCGAGTCTTCCAGCGCGTCAAACCTCTCAAAAACGAAGACGCGCAACGCATAGCGTTGCGGCTACTGGCTTCTTCGTCTTTTACCGCTCTTCGTGCGGCGAGTGCTCGGTTTCCTTCAGCCGGTTAACGCGGCCCATGATGATCGCCACGCCCAGCCACGCCAGGCCGATGAAAAATATCGCCAGCCCAAGCGGCGCCAGCGCGATCGTGATGAACATCAGCACCCCAACCACGATTACCGAGCAGGCGATCGCGAGGTGGATGCGGTGGTTTTGCTGTGATCGAATGTCCAGGTCATTATCTGTCATCGCCATATCGATCCTCCGATGCCCGATCATAGGCCGCCGGACGATCGAGCAATCGCGATCGCCGGGGATTCCTCCTGCGATCGCCCAGAATCGTCAATTTTGGCAATAAACCTTCTGCCGACGGCGTTCACCTATGTGCCAGAAGGATTTGTACGATCCGATTCACCCCATACTGCCTCAGGAGGCACACCGATGATTCGTTCCAACGCTTTAGTCGAGGGTCTGGAAGGCCGGCAGTTGTTTGCCGGTGTCGCCGTGTCGTTGCTCCCGAACCCGTCGGGTCGCCCGCCGCAGCCTGCGGTGCAGATGCCTAGGTTCCCGAAGGCGTCTGACGCGGTGGAATCCGCCGCCCCGATCGCCAATTACGTCGGGACCGTCACCCCGGTTGAAGGCGAGCCCAAACGATTCGGGCTGGCGATTATCTCGGAAACTGCCGGCGTCGTCGTCGCCCGCATTCCCGGCCGGGAAGGTGGGGTAAAACTGGAAGGCACCAAGACCGGCAACACCTACAACCTGTCGGCCGCCAAGGACGGGCGGACGGTCACCGTTGTCGCCACGGTCGATGCCGACGGAAACGTCACCGGAACGATCACCCACACCTTCACCAACGACGCCGGCGAGACCGAAACCGGCACCGGCACGCTGGCGCTCAAGAAAGCGACCGCTCCGACCAGGCCCGAAAAGCCCTCCGATGACACCGTCGTCGGCGGCGGTGGGGATGACGAGACCCCCGGCGAAACCCCCGCCAAGCCCATCGCGGCATACAACGGCACGGTGACGTTCGACGGCGAGGAGAGATCCAAGCGGTTCGGCGTGTCGATCGTCTCCGAAACCAACGGTGTCGTCGTCGCTCGCCTGCCCGGTCGCGGCGGGGCGCACGAACTCACCGGCACCAAATCCGGCAGGACCTACACGCTGGCCAGTGAAGACGGCAAGGTCTCGGTCGTGTTCACCGTCGCCGATGACGGCACGGCCGCCGGCACGCTGACTTGCAAGTTCAAAGGTGAAGGCGATACGACCGTCACCAAGACCGGGGCGCTGTCGCTCAAGAGCGTGGATGTCTCGACCCTGCCCACGGAAGGCGAACACCGGGGCGATAAGCCCGTCCGCCCGTTCCGTCCCGATCGCGGCGGGGCGATTACGGATGCGGTCGTCTACACCGGCACGATCACCAACGGCGAACGCACCGGCGACGTCTTTGTCCAGACCTTCAAGAACAAGGAAGGCAAGACGATGGTCCTGATCGCCGCCAAGCACCGCTTCGGCCCAAGGCCGGCGTTCCTGGAGGCCGTCGTCACCGACACCTCCATCACCGCCAGCAAGTCCGTCGAGGATCGCTCGATCGACGTCGCGTTCACCCTCGCCGCCGACGGTTCGCTCAC
>JBBQQZ010000282.1:0-5419 GCA_038215325.1 Tepidisphaerales bacterium
ACGGCATTGTATTTCTCCAGCGCGTCCCCCGTCTTCTCCGCCAGCACGCCGCTGCCGACGATGACGAAGCAAAGCTCGTCGGGCAAAGAAACATCTCGCTCGTGGAGGACCGGGCAAAATGAGTAGACGCTGAGTCGTCCGGGTTTGCAGCAGAGGATGGCGGTGTGGTCCTGGCTGCCCCCGAACGTGCCGACGCCTTTGTCACCGGCGAGCGCGCCGAACGATTGGCCGTTCTCGTGACACGCGAGATACGCAGCCAGATCCTCGTTGGAATGAATGTGTCGCCGGTACGCGTCCGTCTGATCGATTCCGTGCAGGCCGGCGATGGTGAGAAACGTGCCGATAACCATCGCGCTGGAACTGGACAGACCCGACGCCGGCGGGAGGTCGCTGGTCATCGCGACGGCGCACGCGAGGGGGACGTCCGGGAAGTTGCGCTCGATCCGCTTGACGACGGTCGCCGGATAGTTGGACCAGTGCCCGCTGGTTTGCGGCGCGGACAACGTGGCGGATTCGGACGCATCAATTGCGTGAAACTGCACGCCTGGCGCGGATGTGCGCACACCGACAAAGCACATGCCTCGATCGACGGTGCAGACGAGCGAGCGCCCGCCGCAGTAGTCGGTGTGCTTGCCGAGGACTTCGATGCGCCCGGGGACGAAGATCGCGATGGCTTCTGTGCAGTCGGCGTGGCCGGCGTCGATCAACCGTTGCGCTCCTGCGGCGAAGCGGCGGGCTTTGGCGGCGGATTCGGGCGCGGGGGATTCAGGCGCGGGGGACTCGGGCGCGGGGGATTCGGGCGCACTGACGCCAGCGCGAATGAGACGCGCGATCGTGTGTTCAGGGTTCAACAGCGACTTAAGAGAAGGCACGCGCGCGTCTCCGGGGGTATTATTTACACCGTCGTGTAAAATATAACAAGGTTTCGCGCCGATCGGTCGCACGGTCCCACCAGCGGTCCCGTATTTTTGATCGGTCGAACACAAACGGCTACACTTCCCCAACTCTACTGGCAGGCGGACGTTAACGATGAATCCTGTGCTACGAAAAGACATCCTGGCGCTACTCCGACTCGCTCGGATCGCGGCGGTGTTTGTGGTGTTTGTGGGGATTTTGTCGGCGCTGGTGCTGGCGACTTGGCCTCAGCAGGGGCTGGTCTCGATGGCGACCAAGGGGCAGGACAACCTGCTCATGGGCCTGGTCATGGGCCAACTGCTCGTGCTGATCCTGGCCGTGCCGGGCGTGGCGTCGGTGCAGTTGACCGAAGAAAAAGAAGGCAATACGCTCGAGATGCTCTACGCGACGCGCATGTCGCCGATCTCGATCGTCATCGGCAAACTTTTCTCCGCCATCAGCTTTCCGATCCTGCTGCTCTTGGCGGGATTACCCTTCCTGGCGCTATTAAACTTCCGTGGCGACGTCGATCAGTCACAGATCATCCAGGCGTACGCGGTTCTGATCGTCTCTGCTGTTCTGCTGGCGCTTCTATCGCTGGCAATCTCGGCGGTCTGCAAAACGTCGGCGACGGCGCTGGTGGTCGCGTACCTCGTCGTGCTGCTCATCTGCGGCGCGGTGCTCGTGCCGGCGCTGATCATGCTGGACGTGCAGGAAGGCGAATTTGCCCAAGGGCTGCACTACCTCCGATCGATCTCCCCCATCGCCGCCGCGATGTCGATTCTCAGGCCGGCGGTGAATGACTTCGGCGGCGCGGCGCGCGGAAACTTGCCGGCGTGGCAGGTCTTCTTCGGTTTCTCCACGCTCATCATCGTTGCCAGCGCCGCACTGGTGGCGTGGAAACTGTCCAAGCCCCCCATCGACGTCGAGCGCGGCGGTGCCCCGCTCACCGACGAACAGCGAACCCTCGGCCGAAAGCTGATGTTTCTGATCGACGACAAGAAACAACCCAAACCCATCGGCGGATTCAACCCCCTGATGGCCAAGGAACGCCGCACCAACCAGCTCCGCTCGGGACGCTGGATGATCCGAATTTTCTACGGCGCGACCGTCCTGGGCCTGGGCCTTTCGCTTATGGCGCTCTACGGCGGCAGCGAGCACGAGAACGTGCTGTCGTACGTAGCGACCGTGATCGTGTCGCTCCAGTTTGCGGTGCTGGCGCTGGTGACGCCTTCGCTGGCAAGCCCGGTCATCAGCAGCGAACTTGAGGCCGGCACGTTCGAAATGCTCCGCATGACCCGCCTGGGCGGCGGGAAAATCTTCTGGGGCAAGTTTATCCCCGCCTTCCTTCCGTCCATCCTGCCCGTCATCGCGATGGTGCCGGCATGGGCGGTCGTCAGTTTCGTCAACGAATCATACATCGACTACGCGATCCGGCTGGCGCCGATTACGTTCGTGTCGCTCTTGATGTGCTCGACGATCGCGCTGGCGTGCTCGGCGCTGTTCAATTCCAGTGCGCGGGCGACCGTCATCGCATATCTGGTCGTCGCGGCGATCTTCGTGCTGCCCATGATCGCCTGGTGGACCGCAGGCGGACTGCTGGCGGCGGCGATCGGGAGCAAGATCGCGATGATCTCCCCGCTGGCGGTGGCGCTGGACCTTCGCCCTGGCCAAGACACCATCCCGCTGACGGCGGGCCTGACCAACACCCATCTGATCACCATCGGCGCGATCTGCCTGCTGGCGCTGGTCGTCGCTCGCGTTCGCCTGCGCATACTCATGAGGCAAGGATGATGTCGTTCACTTCGCTTTCGGCTTCCACGTGGTTCGCACGGCGAACCCTCCGCGCCGCGATCGTTCTCGCGTGCGCGTGCGGCGCAACGGTACAGGCGCAGGACTACATCCCCTACGGCCAGCTCGTCGCCCCGGCGGCAACGACCGTCCTAACCGTGCAACCGCGCACGATCGAGCTGATCGACCAGACGATCCGCGCCGAAACCGACCTGCCCCGCAGGATCGAACTCATCGCCGACTTCGGCCGCTGCCCGGTGCCGGCGGCGGCGAGCGTGCTCAACCGCCTGCTCGCCGATCCCGACCCCCGCGTCCGCGCCACCGCCATCCGGTCGCTCGTCGCGATCCAGTCCGCTGACGTTGCCTCGCTCAAAAAACTCCTCACCGATCCCTCGCCACTCGTCCGGCGAGAACTGGTCATCGCAAAGCTAGCCGAGGCGATCGTCGCCGGCGTGAAAGACGCCGACCCGGCGATCCGCGCTGCTGCGGTATCGGTGTCGGTCAACGAGGCCACCGATCGCGCGATCGCCGACCAACTCGTTGCGCTCGACGCCCCCTTGCAGGCGCTGGCGACCCGAACCCTCGGCCTGCGCAAGGCCGCCGGCGCGAGCCAGGCGATCGTGCCGCTGCTCAATTCCGACAACGTGCTGGTTCGCGTCGCGGCGATCGAGGCACTCGCGTCCATCGGCACGATCGAACTGCCCCAGATCGAACCGCAACTCGCGCACGCCCACAGCGCCGTCCGCGCCGCCGCCACCCTCGCCGCGATGAACCTGCCCGCCGAATCGCGAATGAAGATCGCGACCCGGTCCGTTGCCGACAAGGATTTTTCCGTCCGCGTCCCCGCCGCCAGGCTGCTGGGAACGCTACCCGATCCAGCCAGCGCGCCCCTGCTTTTGCCGCAACTTGCCGCAGGCTACAACCCGTTGCGCATGGCGTCGCGCGAGGCGCTGGTCGCGATCGCTCAGGCGAATGCGAAGGTCGCTGCGGTCGTCATCCCCCCCGCCGCCGCGCTGCTGAACGATCCCGATGCCGACCGGCGCGTCGACGGGTCGTTCGTCCTTGGCAAGCTTAAGTCAAAAGAAGGCCTCGTTGCTCACATTGCGCTGCTCGATGACGCGGAATGGAAAGTGGTCGAGCAGGCGGCGGTCTCGCTCGGACTGGTGGGCGACGATAGCGCCGGCCCAAAGCTCGTCGAAGCCGCGCTGCGCTCCACCAAGATCGCCGGCGACGCCGACCAGGCAATCGTGACCCAGCAGTTCACCGCCGGCGAACAGGCGGTGCTGTCGGCGGCGATGCTGAAGTACACACCGGTGATCCAGGCGACCAAGCAGTTCTACATGGTCAAAACCGCGCCCGGCGGCGTGCGACAGGCGTCGGTGTACGCACTGGGCGTGCTCGGAAAACCCGACGAGGTTTTCGCCGGCGTCAAAGGCCTGCTCGGACGCATGAATGACATCGAGGAATCGACCATCGTCGTCGCAGAGGGAATCAAGGCGTTGGGCAACGGCATGGTCAAGAGCGCGCTTCCGCAACTCGAAAAAATCCGCAAGGACGCCCAAGCCGCCGATTATCAGTACGCCGCTCACCTGGGCATCGGGCGGATCAACGGCACGAACGACCCGTTCACGCAGCCCGATGTGACGGAGGAAGCCGAAACGAGCATCCGCGCGACGGTTCCAACTCCCTAGCGAGACCCGCCCCAGTAGCCGCAACGCCACGCGTTGCGAGTCTTGATTCCCTGATCCTATCGAAGTGGAAGACGCGCAACGCGTAGCGTTGCGGCTACTTGCCGCGCGCACGGACGGATTGGAAGCCGGACGAATCATCCCGGCGGCCACGTGAACGGCCGGCCGGCGAGGACGTGAAGGTGCAGGTGGAACACCGTCTGCTGCGCCCCCGCGCCGCAGTTGAACACGCATCGATAATCCGAATACCCCAGATTCTTCATCACGCTCGACGCCGTCGCAAACATCCCGCCGACCAACTCCTGGTCCGCCGGGGAGATGTCGTTGATCGTGGGGATCACCTTCTTCGGGATCACCAGCACGTGAACCGGCGCTTGCGGGGAGATGTCGTGAATGACGATGTACCGGTCATCCTCAAACTCGATCTTGGCCGGGATATGCTTCGCGATGATTTTTTCGAAGAGCGTCATGGTGATGCGAATCGTACGCCCCAATCCAACCCCGTGCCACGCCATCGCTACTTCCCCTGCCATCCCGGCCGGGAATGTGGGGGTTTTGAGGGGCTGAAAATCTCAGAAAAATGGCCGACATTTGCGGCAGACGGGCGTATAAATCGATGTCCGTCGACGTGCGACGGGAGGACGAATAGTCAGACGCAAAGCTGGATCACAAATGTCGCTCGAAATGTAGCGCGCTACATTGGTTTTCGGACTGCTCGGAACTTAAGTCCTTATCTGGCCATGGTCGGCGCGGACGAGAAGATGTGACAAATGTAGCGCACTCGCTTTTCACGTCGCATCGGATGCGATTTACACACGTCACCCGGCCTGCGATGATGGGGGATTCGGATCATGTTGTTCTTCCTCATCGAAAACTTCCGGCTTGGTCTAAAAAACCTCTACCTACACCGGCTGCGCACGCTGCTGACGGCGCTGGGCATCATCATTGGTGTGGCGGCGGTGATTGTGATGGTGGCGATTGGGGAGGGGACCAAGCGTGAGGCGATCAAGCAGATGCAGGCGCTGGGCGTACGGAACGTGCTGATC
>JBBQQZ010000283.1:0-5374 GCA_038215325.1 Tepidisphaerales bacterium
GGACCTGGCGAGCGGCGCGATCCTGTCCCGCACCGCCGATTTCAACCAGCAGTTGCGGCTCGGCGATGACGTGCTCACGCGCATCACCCGCTGCGTCGATCCTGAAGGGCTGCACGAACTGCACCGCGCGATCGTCGAAGAGACGATCCTGCCCCTCATCCTTACCGCCGCGAGTTTGGCGGAGGTGGATGCGAACGACGTGGTCTGCGGATCGATCGCCGGCAACACAACGATGCTGCATTTGCTGCTGGGGATCGATCCCACGCCGCTGGGCGTCGTGCCGTTCACGCCGATATTTCTCAAGCACCGCATCCTGCGCGGCGATCTGCTTGCGCCATGGAATCGAACGTGTGGCGTTGCGCCGGTGCTACATCTGCTCCCAGGTTGTTCGGCGTACGTTGGTGCCGACCTCGGCTGCGGCATGGTCGCCACGCATCTGCTCACCGCGCCAGCGCCGAGCGTGCTGATCGACGTGGGGACGAATGGCGAGATGATTCTGAACCTCGGCAGCCAGACCGTCGGCTGCGCGACCGCCGCCGGGCCGGCGTTCGAGGGGTCGGGGCTGACGTGCGGCACGCGCGCGGTCGATGGCGCGATCACGCACGTGGTCATCACGACCGATCCGCTGCACATGGAATTGCTCCAGGTCGGCAACGGCCGACCCATCGGGTTTTGCGGGTCGTTTTATGTCGATTTCCTGGCTCAAGCGCGGCGGGCGGGGTTGCTGGACGAATCGGGACGCTACACCGCCGAGGCGATGCAGCGTTGGCCGCACCGGTTCACGAAAACGCAGTGCGCCGGCCACGCGATGCGGATCGCCAACGGCGTCGCCGGGACCGAATTGATCGTCAGCGAGGCCGACATTGCCAAGCTCCTGTCCGCCAAAGCCGCGATCGCCGCAGGCGTGCAGACACTGCTCGCCCGCGCGCTTCTCGGAACCGATTCGGTCCACCGACTTTTCCTCGCCGGCGGATTCGGGTTGCACATCGACGTGCCCAACGCTATCGCGATGGGCCTGCTGCCCGGCTTCACGCCGTCGCAGGTCGAGGTGGTCGGCAACACGTCGCTCGCGGGGGCGTGGATGTGTTTGTGCAGCACTGCGGCGCTCGACGATACGATCGAAGCGGCGTCGCACGTTTCGGTGATCGAACTGAACCAAGACCCCGGTTTCGAGGACCGGTACATCGAGATGCTGAGTCTGCCAGATCCGGTGTAGGCTAGCCATACCGCTTCGGATTCTTCGGCAACCTGAACGTCCGCACCGATCTCATGCTGAGGGCGAATCGCATGTTCGCTCTCCCGGTACGCCGGGGGAGGGAGTCAGAACGGGACGGATTGATCCATCCAGTCGTCGGAGCGGAGCACCTGCTTGCGGTTGAATCGGGCGAGGCGTTCGGCGCGGGCCTGGGCGAGATTGATCAGGCGGTTGGCGCCGAGCAATCGCCAGAAGCGGCGGAGCTTATTGGCGTGGCGTTTGAAGAGGTCGTCTTCGATGCTGGCGAAGAGCTGGGCGGAACCGGGATCGCCTTGGCGCGCGGCGCGCCCGAAGAGCTGGCGATCGACGCGGGACGAGCCGTGGGGCTCGGTCGAGATCACGTGCAGCCCGCCGAGTTCCACCACGCCGCGGCCGAGGTGGATGTCCGTTCCGCGGCCGGCCATGTTCGTGGCGACGGTGATCTTCCCGATCGAACCCGCCTCGGCGATCACGTTTGCTTCCTGCGCGTTCTGCGCCGCATTCAACACCCGATGCGCCCGGCCCGCTTCGGTGAGGCGCTTGGAAATGTCCTCGCTCGCCCAAACGCTCCGCGTGCCCACCAGCACCGGAATGCCCTTGTCGTTCAATTCGCACACGCGCTTCACGATCGCGGCGTACTTCGCTTCGGTCGTGGCGAACATCCGCGTGGGCAGGTGCTTGCGGACACACCTCTTGTTCGGCGGGATGCGAACGATCGTGCGGTTGTAGATTTGCCAGAACTCGGCGCGGCTTTCCCACGCGGTGCCGGTCATGCCGCACATGTCCGGGTACTGGCGAAAGAATCTTTGGAAGGAGATGCGAGCCAGGTTTTCCTTGTCGGCGGTGACTTTGACGTTTTCTTTGATTTCGATCGCCTGGTGCAGCCCGTGTCGCCACGACCGATCCGCCATCACGCGGCCGGTGAATTCGTCGATGATCTGGATCTTGCCCTCGGGATCGACCAAATACTGCTCATCCCGCAGGAAGCAATAATTGGCGACCAGCGCCTGAGTGACCAGTTCCTCGCGCCGGCGGCTGCCCTTCCAGAAGCCGCTGGAATCCTGCGCGCAAAGCTCTTCCAGCTTCTCGCGGCCGCGCTCGGTGAGATCGATGTGGCGAATCTCCTTGTCGATCTTGAAGTCGCGGAAGTTTTCGAGCTGGCCCGCCAGCGCCACCGACGCGCGGTAGCGATCGGCGTTGGGCTCTTCCTCAGGCGAGTTGCTGATGATCAGCGGGGTGACGGCTTCGTCGATCAGCAGCGAGTCGGCTTCATCGACGACCACCCTGAACAACCCCGGCACCTGTAGACTGGATCGCAACCCGCTGCCGGTCAAAAAGCTGACGGCGGTCTGCCCGGCGGTGCGGAGGGAGCCGAGCATGATCTGGTCACGCAGGAAATCGGCGACCAGCTCCTTGCTCGTGACGTAAACGATATTGCGGCGATAGATATCGACGCGATCCATCGGCGTGGTTTCATGGCTGACGCAGCCGATCTGGTGCCCCAGCTTGCGATACAGCGGGCCCATGTTCTCGGCGTCGCGTTCCACCAGATAGTCGTTGACAGTGATGATGTGGACCGGCTTGCCCGCCCACGCCATCACGCTTGCCGCCAGCGCGGCGGTGATCGTTTTGCCTTCGCCGGTCGCCATCTCGGCGATCATCGATTCGGTCATCGCGATCGCGCCCATCATCTGCACCGGATACGGACGCTTGCCGATCGACCGCACGCACGCTTCGCGCGTCAGCGCGAACGCCTTCAGCAGGTTGTCGCCTTCGAGTTTGCCGAGCCGCGCCAGGACGCGCATCTCTTCGACTTCATCCTTGAAACGCGCGTCCGACAGGTCTTTGACGCTCGGTTCCATCGCCTCGATCTTCGCGGCCGCGCGTCTGAGGCGCGGGAGAACCGGTTTGCGGTTCTTAAACGCCCCCACCGCAGCGTGCGCGGGGATGTCAAGCCCCTTCAGCTCCGGCGCTTTCACGCGTCGGGCATCGAAGATCTGATAAAGCTCTGCGGCGGCGGTGGACATAGGGCGAAGTTGCCAGTTGATAGTTGCCAGTTGCCAGTTGCCAGTTCGTGTCAGAGTGAGCGCCTTTTCTGGCAACTACCTACTGGCAACTGGCAACTCTCGATCAAGATTGCTGCGTTTGCATCGTCAACTGCCTGAACCATCGATACCACTGAACGGCCAGGGGTTCGGGGTGGTTGGTTTTGAAGCGGACGTAGACGCGTTGGCCGGCGTAGTAGCCGGTGGCGGCGTCGGTGGTGGTGTTATCGAAGCGGATGCGCGCTTCGAATTGCGGTTGCGCCAGGGTGCGACCGGACGGGTCTTGCGGGTCGGGCGCGCCCAGACCGCCGGTGGCGTGCGACGCGGTTGGCGAACGCATCTCCTTTTTCGCCGCCGGAGAGATGGTGATGTTCTCGTTGTTGACCGGCAACACGTCGGCGATCGCACCAACCACGCGAAGTTCTGCGGTGTAGTCGCTGGCGCTGGTGAGGCGCTGGCGGTCGGCCTGGTTGATGACCACGAACGCCTCAAGCTGTCCCGACTGCGCGATCGTCGCCACCTGCTGAGATGGCGGCAAAAACGCGCCGGGGTAGTAATGCAATTCGGGCGACACCACTCGGCCCGCGATCGGGGCGCGGATCGTCAGTTTCTCGACGCGCTCCTGCTGCTGGGCGTAGATCGTGGTAAGGCGCGCGCGGCGTTCGAGGTACGTGGCGTACGCGGGATCGCCCGAGGCGCGGGCCTCGCGGATCTGTAGCTCGGTGATCTTCAGTTCGTCCTCGCTCTTGGCCAGCGCGATCTCTTCCTGGCGGTTGCTGAGCACGAGCAGGATCTGGTCTTTCTCCACCCAGTCGCCGTCTTTGACGTTCACCTTGTCCACAAAGCCGGGGGTCTGAACGTAGACCGTGCTGCGCTCGCCGGCCTCGATCACGCCCTCGGCGCGAACCGCGACCGGGAAATTGATGACGCCAATAAGCAACACGACCGCCCCCGCGACCGCGCCCGAGAACGCCCACGCCCGGCCGCGCTTGCGGTGGAGTTCGGGGTCGGTCGAAAGATACTTCAGGCTCTTGAATAGCGGCACGAACAGGAACATCGTCAACGCGCCTGCGCCCATTAGCAAGCCGACAATCTTCAACTGCTCGGGGAGCGTGTAGAAGAGCATGTACGCGATCGCCAGCGACACGAAGATTCGGTAGCAGCTCGACGCGATCGCATAGAAGAACAACTGCAAACGCTGGTACGGCGCGGGCAGCGGGTGCTGCTGTTTGACGCGGAAGATGTGGCGCTTGATCAAGCCCAGCGTGTACTCGCTGGCCTTCCGCTGCATGTTGGGGATTTCCCAGTAGTCCGACAGGATGTAGTACCCGTCGTAACGCAGAAGGGGGTTGGCGTTGAACAGGATCGTGCTGACCGAGGCGATCAGCATCGTGTTGTAAGCAAGCTGGTTGAGCAGACCCGGCGAACCCATCGTCCACACCCACACGAACGCGCTCAGGGCGGCGACGAACAGCTCGAAAATCATGCCGCCCACGCCGACGAAGATGCGCTTCCACTTGTTTTGGAAGGCCCAGGCGCTGGAGGCGTCGACGTAGGGGGTCGGCACGAGCACCAGCAGCATGATGCCCACTTCGTGTACCTCTCCGCCGAAACGTCGGCAGGAGAAGGCGTGGCCCATTTCGTGGATGAACTTGATGACGATGAAGGTGACCCACAGCAGCCAGGCGTCCTGCGGGTTGATGTTCTGGAAGAGGCTGGCGGTCTGGCCGAACAGCTTGTCCCAGTGCGGCGCGAGCACGAAGATCGCCAGCCCGAGGGTCAGCAGCCACACGACCGCGCCGAACCAGCTCAGCAGGATACGGATGACCGGCATCCACGACTTGACGAACACGTCCGGGTCCCAGATGGGCAGGCGCGGGAACAGCAGGTTCATCAGCCGCTGCTGCATCTTCTTCTTGAAGTGCATCTTCTGGCGTTTGAGCACCACGGCCGAGTCGGGGGTGACGTCGGTTTCGATGAGGTTGGCTGCGAATAGCTGGGAGAGGATTTGCAGGACTTCCGGCTGGGTGGGGGCGTCGTCGGCGAGCTGTCCGCCGACCAAGTCCCAGGCTTCACCGACGGTGCGCGAACCATC
>JBBQQZ010000284.1:0-5287 GCA_038215325.1 Tepidisphaerales bacterium
CAGGCAAAGCGCCGAGGCCCACGCGCCACAACTGCTGCCCGTTGGCGATCGCCGATGCGCCCTGCTGCGTGACGACGATCAGCGTGTCGCCGTTATACGCGCAGCCCAGTGGCGCGTCGTCCACCTTCACCGGTTCGTACAACGGCCTGATCGATCCGGCGTCGAGCTGGATTACCGACGAGTCATTCCTGAGCGCCACGATGCGATCGGGTCGCGAAGCGTTCTCCTGCTGCTTGATAATCCCCGCAACGCCGTCCAGCGATTCCGGGGGAAGGAACGCGGCGGGCAGCGGCTGGGCGTTTCCGCTCGGAAGCCCCAGCTTCGGCAGCGCTCGGCCGGCCACCATCGCGCGGTAGCCTTTCAACACGCCCACCGCGTCGCTCAGCGTGATATTCTCCACCTTCTCGCCATTCTCCAGCGGGATCGGGCGGGTGAGCATGCGCGTCGGGTTCATCTTCTGCGCCTGGTCAAGTCGCACGATCGCCAGGTCGATCTGATTCGGCAGCAGTGCGTAGCTGCGCGCCAGCGCCTCGAGCGTCTGCAACTTTAGCGTGTTGTCTTTCGATCGCTTGAGCAGTTTGCGGAGCGTCTGGTTCGATTCGCGATACTGCTTGTCCTGCTCGTACAGGTCCGCCGCCTTGCGGAGCGCGGGGACGGTGCTGTTGCTGAGCGGCCATTCGTCGGCGATCGCGATGAACGATGCTGCGCCCGCATCGACAAGCTTCTCGGTGGCGTCGAGTTTCTCTTTCGCAGCGGTTTCGTACGCCGCGTAGAGCGACGGGTCCTTGGTCACCAGTTCGGTGATTGCCGCCTCGGCTTCCGCGGCGGCGGTGCTGGCTCCGGCGCGGCCGGCGACGGATTGGGCACGCCACGTCGGCTCGGCCAATATCTGCTGGTGCAACCCGATCTCCGCCGCCGGTTCCCCGGCTTTGCGGAGAAACGCGGCATGAGTCATTCGGTAGCGCACCTGCTGCTGCGGCACATCCGCGGCGAGCCGGGCGCGTTCAAACAGTTGGCGGATCACTTCCGGCGACGCCGCCTCCGTGCGGTGCAGCTTGGCGGCGAACCCGCAGGTGATCTCAAACAGCCGATCGCGCATCGGCCCGTGCGGAAGCTTGTCGCGCCCCCCCATGCGGTCGATCGATTTGTCGAGCCAGTCGATCGCGTCTCGCGCCTTGCCGCCGGCCAGCAGCAGTTCGGCGTAGCGAAGGTGCGGTTCCACCGCTGTCTGGTCGGCGGCAAGCTGTTCGTCCAGTTTGCGCGTCGCGACCGCAAGATCGGCGTATACCGTCACGCGATTGTGCCCGGCGATCACCAGATGGTCCGGCGTCGCCAGCACGTTGCCCGGAGATTCTTCGTCCGCGTCCCACTCGCCTTTTTGCGGATAGACGTCGGCGGTTTTCCACTCCTTGATCGAGAAGCGGTTCAGGCCCGACGCCAGCGGGATGAAGATGTCGGTCGCCGAAACGAACGGCCTGCCGCGGATCGCTTCTTCTTCCTTCGCGCCCCCGCCGGAATAGTCAAAAACCTTGTACTTGCCTTCGTTGGCCATGATCGATTTGGCAGGATCCCAGCTCTGCCACGGGATCGAGTAGATCGCCAGGCGATTGCCCAGGATCATCTGGTCACCCACCACCGCCAGCAGCATGTCAACCGGTTCGTGCTTCGGGCGCTCGAGCGATCGATTGATCCGCTTGATCTCTTCACCAGATGCCGCGTCGTACACCAGTATGAATGCCGAATCCGGCGGTGCCACAAAGAGCCTGCCATCGACGATCATCGGGGGGTTCTGGGTGAACGGTTTGCTCACCTGATTCTGCTGCGCGATGAACGGCCGGTTCATCCGGTTGCGACGGCCGTCGTTGGTGCGGGGGTAGATGTTCAGCCACAGCGTCTTGCCGTCAGACGCATCCATGCACGCCAGCGCGCCCAGGTTCGTCTGCACGTACACGCGGCCGTCGGAGTACGAGATCATCGCGTTGGCGCTCGACGTCGAGCCGTCCCCGTCAAAGTCCATCATCCCGTTGCCCGAGGCGGCGGATGCGACATAGCTCGACCATAAAAACGACCCGTCGCGCAGCCGGAGCGCGATCAGGTGAACCTCTTCAAACTGTGCCCCGCGATTGGCGCGGACGATCGCAAACACGTTGTCGCCGATCACCAGCGGCATGCCGCTGAACTGGCCATCGCGCAGGTTGGCCTGATCGTCGGGCAGCTTGAGCTTCTGCATCGTGGTGGACCAGGTCGGCTTGCCGGTCGTGCGATCAAGGCAGACCAGTTGCGCTTGCGACCCACTCAGGCCCGTCATGTTTGCGACCCACGTGTCAATCTGGCCGAGGATGGTGACGACGCTGCGTTCGGTCACGCACAGTCCCAGCGGTTTGCCGCGCGGGGTGGGCATGGCGTCGATGGTGTAGGCGCCTTTTTTGGCACCCGGATGCGTTTGCAGCCATCCGGGCAGTGGCAGGCCGGAGACGAGGTTGATTGCGTAGACGCGGGCGCTGTCCTGGAAGAAAAGTTCGCCGTTGTCGACCGCCGGCATGATGCCGGTCAGCCCGCCGAGCCGGCGTTGCTGGTCGATCTGGACGTCGAACTGGCGGAGGTTGGCGTTGCGGTTGGGTTTGGCCTTGGGGATGTCAATTGAGAACATCCGCGCCCCGCCGTAGCTGGCCTGCGCGGGGACGGCGGAGGCTTCGGGGTTGCCGAAGGGGACGGGCCAGGCGTCGGACCGGAACGTGCGGACGAGGCTCGGCTGGGTGGCGAGCTCTTTTTCGAGCACGGTGACGAGGTTCTGTTCCTGCCCGCGCACGGCGGCGACGGCGTTGGGGAATTTCTGCTTCAGCTCGTCCAGGCGCGATTGGGCACCCGCTTTGTTGCCCGCCAGATGCTCCGCGATCGCGGTCTGAAACAGCACGCGCGGGCGTTCGATCAGAAGCGAGGGGTGATACGACAACAACCTTCGACCCACCCACGCCGCCGACGAAAACTCGCCGCGTTCCAGGCTCAGCGCCACCAGCCGCATTCCGGCGACCTTCGCGGACTCGGTCGGGAAGTATTGCGACATCACCCGCTGGAGTTGATCGCGATCCCCTTGTGCTTTATCCAGCATGTCCCGCGCCGTGTCCTCGTACCGCGACCGATAGACCGCCACCCCGTCGAACCGCCATTTCGCCAGACGCTCCTGCACCACCAACGCCACGCTGGTGTACTGCGTCACCTGCCCGGCGGCATCAGACCGGGTCGGGATGACGCGGTCGGCGTACTTTTCGATGATCTCCTGGTAGACGTTGGCGCTCTTGTCCCACTCGCGCAGGCGCTCCATCCGCTCGGCCAGCGCCAGCTTCTCCGACGCCACGCCGCTGTCGCGCACGTAGACCGACTGAAGGTCTTTCATGTCCGCAGGTTGCTGCTGGGCGATGGCGAGCGACGCGGCGCACGCAACGGCGAGCAGAAGCTGACGAGGAACGCGCATAACAACTCCAGTTTTCTGCGGTCTTCCCGGTGCCACGGTTTGGTACCCCAAGCCGTGGTGTTCTTCCGCACCTTCCATGGCTTGGAATACCAAGCCATCGCACCCGTCCCGTCCCCCTGACAGCCGATTCCGCCTGAGCCTTCGGAGGGTGCTGACAGCGTGCTATCGGAAGTATTTTAACCACAGCGGCGCGAGTCGATCCACTTCGTCTTGCGGAATCTGCGATTTGTCGGACCAGATCGCCAGCTTGAGCGCCTCGTGCGCGGGGCAGCCGGTCAGGCGGTCGGGGTTGGCGGCGATCAGGTCGACGGTTTTGCGGATCAGGCCGATCGCGTTGTCGGTGGCGAACTTCAGGTGCCCGATGATCTCGTTCAATAGCACGAACGGGTCGGGTTTGGTGGCTTGGTCCTTGGCGGGGGGGTGCTTCCAACTGTCGTAGTCGGTGACCATCGCGACCAGCGCGTAGGCGATCTCGGCCTCTTTGGCGAGCTTGGCCTCGGGCATGGCGGTCATGCCGATGAGGTCGCCGCCCCAGAGGCGGTGCATGAGTGATTCGGCGCGCGTAGAAAATGCCGGGCCCTCCATGCAAACGTAGCACCCCCCGCCGTGAACGGCCGGGGCGGGGTCGGTGGGGGTCGCGTCGCTCGCGGGACTTTCCGCGACCTCCAGAAGGATTCGACGCAGGACCGGGCAGAAAGGTTCCGAAAACTCGACATGCACTGCCGCCGCGTCGAAAAACGTCGCCGAACGGCGTGTCTTGTCGATCACCTGGTCGGGAATGACCAGATCGCGCGGCTTGTATTCGTCCCGCAGCGACCCGACCGCACCGCTGGCGAGGATATGGGTGACGCCCAGCTTCTTGAGCGCGAAGATGTTCGCCCGGCTGGGAATCTGGGACGGATTCAGCGTGTGTCCGATCCCGTGTCGGGCGAGGAAAAAGACCGGTACGCCGCTCCATTCCGTGCCGACGATCGGCGAACTGGTCGCGCCGAACGGCGTATCGATGACGTGCAGCACGCCCTGCGTCTGCTGCCCCATCGCCGCCCCAAGCCCGCTCCCGCCGATCAGTCCGATACGGATTTCACTCATGGTGATGTCGGTTTTCGAGCAGGGGCGGGGGTTTGTCAATCGCGGGGTGAAAATCGGCTTGCAAAATGATTTTTCACAGTAAGATTCCGGAATGCAAACACCGTTTGAGATCGGTCCCTACGAGCCCTGCCCCTGCGGCAGCGGCGAGAAGTTCAAGTTCTGTTGCGCCGAGCGGAATAAGGACAAGCGGCACGGGAAGTACCCGATCGGCACTCTCGCGTTTTACGGGCCTGACGGCGTCACGACGACCAAGATCGCAGCGGGGATCATTCTGCGCGACGGCGGCGACGCGTCGGCGATTGAACGATGGGTTGCGGTCGGCGTCACGCAGAACCCGAAAGTGCAGGCCGAGATCAAGGCCTTCTTTGCGCGGAATGGGGTCAAGACGGTGGTCGCAGCGGACGGAAATATTGGCTGCCCGCATGAGAAAGGCGTTGACTTCCCGGTCGGTCAACAATGCCCCTTCTGCCCCTTCTGGTCTGGCATTCAGGGGATCGCGTCGAGGGATCGGGCAGATAATGACGAACTTGGCCTTCCTGAAGAGATGGATTGGCCCGCCATAAAAGCGAGGATCGAGGAGGTGCTGGGCACGACGGAGCGTTCACGGGCGGAGTCGCTGCAATGCTGGTTTGATCACCTGTCGGCGAACCTGCCGCTGCCGATGAATGTTACCGGCGACGAAGATTTCGCATGGGAGGAGAAATACGTCATCGGCGGAATGGACCC
>JBBQQZ010000285.1:0-5285 GCA_038215325.1 Tepidisphaerales bacterium
GTCACCTTCGCCAAGTTGCGAACCGCCGCCAGTGACCTCACCAAGTTCGCCGAGCGCGTCCTTCAATGGGTCTTCGTACTTCTCGCCCCGATCCATCGGGCCGAGCGGTTCGTGAATGAGGACGTAAAAGAAGTGCTGGCCGCGCTCGACCGCAGCTTCCGCAAAGCCGCGCATCACTTCTTGGCGGCCGTCCAGTTGCTTTCGTTTCTGGGCCAACGCTTCCCCTTTGGCGAACGACAAGGGCGACTAACGCAAATCCGTTCAGTGGCCGGGGCCGGCCGGTGGACGCTCTGGCCTGAGCGACCCCGACGCCGGGGCCGGTCCGCTGCAGCGGGTGGTTATCTCGCTTTTTGCAGTCTACGGAACGCGGAACGGTTTTCCGACCTCGGTGAACTCGAAGGACACGGATGGAGCCTTATCCCATCCGTTGCCGTACATGTAAAGTTTTCCTGTCGAGCGATCAAGGACCTCACGATTGCCGAGAAACTCAATGTTGCTCGGAATGCTTTTGGCTGTCGGAGTCATTCGCGACGGAACGGTGCAGACAATTAAGGCAATTGCAGCCGCTACTAAGGCTATCCAAGAGAGGTTAACGTGTTTCATGGGTCGTTCCTAAGCGAGATAACTATTGAGTAAACTGACCGGGATCACCTATTAGCGATCCCCCGTTTCCTTGCCGCATTCTCGGGTGGACGGGGGCTGTCGTCAACGGGGAAATTGCTTGATAAATGTTCGGTTGTTTGAAAAATGTTTGGTCATGAAACTGCTCGAACAGGTCGTCGTCGTGGCACGGCGGATGCGGCTCGCGGATGCGAGTGTACGGGGCTTGGAAACAGCCGGTCGAGCTTTTCACCTGGGGAACCGCAGGTAAACGCGGATGGACGCAGATGAAGAAGGACTTGCATTCCTATCTGCGTTGATCCGCGTTCATCTGCGGTTCCAACTCTCTTTGTCTTCATTCGTGTTGATTCGTGCGGATTCGTGGATTGCCTGATTGGACCGGCTGGGAAAAGTCGTTTTTCCGCCGACTTTTGCGGGGGACGGTGCTATGAATTGGGGCTCCGCGCGCTGCGGTTTGCGCGGGGGAACGGGTTCTTTGACAAGTGAAGAGGCGGCGAAGCGATTCCCGGAGATTCCCGGCCGGAATGGTGGGGAATGTAGCAAATGTAGCACGCGCGCAAATTCGCCGGCGTCAGGTGTCGACGCCGGCGGCGCGTAAGTCATGGCCGGGCTTGGTGTTCGGCGGTTTCGCCATCGCGAATGGGATGTGACATCCGATGTAGCATGCTACATTGGGAATGCGGTCTGCGTGGGCAATATAAGCGTCTTTGGGGCGCGCCGGGGCGCTTTTGCCCTTGCGTCGGCCGCGCGATCGGCTCACAATAAGGGATTGTGCGAGCAGTACGTGCGTCCGAGTAAATCTTGGAAGCAAGTCTGCTGCACTTCGGTCGAAGGATCGGCCGATATGCCATGCGTCTTACGTTGTTGTTTTTCGGACGCATTTCGGACGTAAGCCTAAGGACGGGCGAGATATGGATTCCTTCCTCATTCGTGGCGGCAACCGACTCAAGGGCCGCGTGGAAATTTCCGGATCGAAGAACGCGGCGCTCCCCATTCTGGCGGCATGCCTGATGGCGGAAGGCCGGACGCGCCTGCACGGCGTGCCGCGCCTGAGCGACATCGATTCGATGAACAAGCTCCTCGGCGAACTGGGCTGCCACGTTTACCGGCATGACCCCGAAACGACCGCAGACTCCGGCCCGGTGCTGAACGGGCCGCTGGATATTGAAGTGCTCGACGAGACGAAGTGCGAAGCCCGCTACGAGATCGTAAGCACCATGCGGGCAAGCATTTGCGCTCTTGGGCCGCTTCTGGGAGCGCGGGGCAAGGCGATCATCAGCATGCCCGGCGGGTGCGCGATCGGGGATCGTCCGGTGGATCTGCATCTGCGCGGGCTGATGAAGCTGGGCGCGGAGTTTCGGATCGACTCGGGCAACATCATCGGCGAGGTGCGCGGCAGGCTGAAAGGCTGCCGGATGTACCTCGGCGGAGCACAAGGACCGACCGTGCTGGGCACGATCAACGTCATGTGCGCCGCAGCGATGGCGGAGGGAGAGACGGTCATCGTCGGGGCGGCGTGCGAGCCGGAGGTGGTCGATTGTGCGAACCTGATGAACAAGATGGGGGCACGGATCACGGGGATGGGAACGCCGGAGATTCGGATCGAAGGCGTTGACAAGCTGATCGCCGCGGAGCACCGGGTGATCCCGGACCGGATCGAAACCGCGACGTTCATCATCGCCGCCGCGATGACGAACGGGGAACTGGAGTTGGCCCACTGCAATCTCGACCACCTGCTGGCGGTGGAGGACCGGTTGAACGAGATCGGGATCAAGATCGAACGTGAGAACGGCAGCCTGCACGTGAGTTCGTCGCGCCGGCTGAATCCGATCGACATGACGACCCAGCCGTACCCGGGTTTCCCGACGGACGTGCAGGCCCAGTTGATGGCGTTGCTTTGTTTGGCGGACGGGATGAGCGTGATCACCGAGCGAATCTTCCCCGACCGCTTCCTGCACGTCGGCGAACTGAACCGCATGGGCGCCAAGATCCGCAAGGAAGGATCGACCGCGGTCATCCAGGGCGTCAAGGAACTGCAAGGCGCGACGGTGATGGCCAGCGACTTGCGCGCCAGCGCGGCGCTGGTGCTGGCGGCGTTGGTGGCACGGGGGACGACGAAAATCAACCGCGTGTATCACATTGACCGTGGTTACGAAAAGATCGAGCAGAAGTTGATCGCGGTGGGCGCGGATATCCAGCGCATGCGAGAGTAGCGGACCGGTCCGCCCCGCGCCGAAAAAAACTGCGTCAAGACGCGGCGATAAACCTCGGATACACTACTTCGATGCAAACCCGAACCGCCATCGTCGGACTGAGCCTGCTTGCGTTGTCCGGAGTCGCCTACGCCGAGCGCGGGTGGTCGTCGTCGATCACCCCGTACGGCAGGTATCAGTTTGAAACGGATCTGGACGACGCAGGGTCGTTCTCGGTCATCCGCACCGGCGCCGCATTCAAGACCGGCGGAGCGGTCACCGATACCGTCTTCGGTGCGATCGCGTTCGACGCGGAGTACTCAAACTATGATTCGAACGACACGAGCATCCCGAGCGATTTCGTGTTCATCGACTTTCGCCCGTCGGTGAGCGTGAACCTGAACGAGAACCTGAGCGTCTTCGGCGGACTGATCCTGGGCGCTGGCGGCGAGCCGGGCGCGGACGTCGGCGACTCGCTCATGTACGGCGGATTCGCCGGGTTCAACTACCAGCTCGCCAAGGGCGTGTCGGTCGGAACCGGCGTCGGTTTCACGACGCAGTTGGAAGACGACGCGATCATCTTGCCGCTGCTCAACCTGACGTGGGCGATCAGCGACAACCTCACGCTCGAAGCCAACGGGCTGAGTGCGAAGTTGAGCTACAAGGTCGATGACGCGTGGACGGTTTTCGCCGAAGGAAGCTACGAGTTTCGCCAGTACCGCCTCGCCGACGACGCCGCCATCGCATCGGGCGTCTTTAGCGACGAATGGGTGCCGCTGGGCGTGGGCGTGAGCTACACCCCCGCCGACAACATCACCGTTTCCGTCAGCGGCGGCGCGATCGTGTGGCAGCAGGTGGAGTTTTTTGACGACGACGAAAACAGCCTCAGCGAAAGCGACGCCGACGTGACGGGGTACGTCTCGGCGAGCGTGAAGATCGCGTGGTAGGCGGTTCCGTCGCTGATATAATCGCGTAAGAGGCCCAATATGACCGTCACCATCCCCGACGAAATCGCCCTCAAAAGCGGCGTTACCGATCGCGATCTGCTGATCGAGATTGCCTGCCGGCTGTTCGACAAGGAGAAGATCAGCAAGTTCGAGGCGACGTCGATGACGGGGCTTTCGCGGGTTGAGTTTGAAAACGAGATGGTCAAGCGGGGGCTGCCGTGGATTCGGATTTCTGATGCAGACGGCCTTGCTGACATTCGGCAGGCGGAAGCGGAACGGAAACGGGCGTGACAGGGATCGTCGTCAGCGACGCATCACCCATCCGGTCGTTGGCGGCCGTAGGCACCCTGCACGTGCTGCAATCACTCTATGGTCGAGTCATCATCCCGCCGGCGGTAAGTCGGGAATTGGTCGCTCCTGCCTCGACCTTACCGCCGCTTTCGCCGGAGTTGATTGAGTCAATTGATGTGATTGCGCCAGCCGATCGAGCACTTGTCACGCGACTGGGGAGCATCGTCGATCCGGGTGAAGCCGAGGCGATCGCGCTGGCGATCGAGTTGAGTTGCGACCGACTCCTCATTGATGAGCGCCACGGACGGGAACTGGCGAGTTCGCTCGGTCTCACGATCACGGGAGTGGTGGGCATTTTGATCAAAGCACGAGACGCTGGCCTCGTTGTCGCCGCGGGTCCGCTCCTTATGCGAATGAAACACGACTACAACTTTTGGGTCAGCGATACGCTGATTGCCCAAGCCGAGAAAGGCGACCGGCACGAATGATCCCCCTCTCCCCAACTTCCAACGCCGCCGTCGCGATCGTGAGCCGATTGTGTGAGGCGCACGCGCGCGATGAGGAGGCGGCGATCGGCGAGTTGCTGAAAATCTCCGGCGTGGATGAGAAAGCGACTTGGAGCGTGCTGGCGGAACTGGTGCGAGCGGAGATCGTGATCGAAGGCTTCGACGACGGCGGCTACCGCATCACGCGCGAGCCGGCGGCGATCACGCTGCTGGATGTCGCGATGCCGTTCGAGCCGCTTTTGCAGGACGACCTCCGCCGAATCGCCAAAGCGATGCGGCCGGCGGTGACGGAGCATTTCAGGTCCATTACCTTCGCCGCGTGCGCCACGAGTTGCCCGACTGAAAGCAACTCCGAAGAGCCGGGCAACTGCCCCCGCTCGATCCTGGCGGCGGAAGTGGAATCGGCGTCTGATCAGACCGCGTGATGCGGTCAGGCGTCCCGCGAATACCGCGTGTACTTGTCCGCACGGCCTTTCGCCTGATCGACCGGATACTTCGACTCGTTCTTCTCGATCTTGTTCGCCATCGCGTCCGCCAGATCGATGCCCTGGTCGCTGGCGATCAGCAGCACCCAGCCCAGCACGTCGGCAAGTTCGTCGGCGAGTTGGGCCTTGTGGGATCGGAGGTGAGCGTCCATCTCAGCCCCGTTCTTCCACTGCACCATCTCCAGCACCTCGGCCGCTTCGAGGCAGAGGGAGAGCATCTGATCTTTGGGGTTGTGGAACTGC
>JBBQQZ010000286.1:0-5281 GCA_038215325.1 Tepidisphaerales bacterium
GCAACCGCCTGAGCCAGACGATCGATCCGGCCGTCGGCTCGACCGTCACCACCGATTACGAGTACGACGACCTGAACCAGTTGCTGAGACTGAAACGGGGTCGGTTCTTGATAGTTTCGAGAACCGACCCCGTTTCACGCCACCGAAGAAAAATCGCGGCGGCACGATAAACAGTTACCCAGAATATTCCTTCGTCGCGACGCGCACGCGCCCCGTTTTACCCAATTTCATCCGTGGGCGACATTTCATCTTTTGCGAGAGGAATTTTCTGAATGTCCCCATTTCTCGCCCTCGGCAAACGAAAGCCTGCGATGAGTGATGCGATTCCGACCGAGGCGAGCAAAGCATACGGAAGGAAATCCCTGAAACCTTCCAATCGCCTGTTGGTCGCGAAAGCCCAAACCGGCATCCAGGCTACGGACAAGCCACCAAGTATGAATAAGCCGAGAGGCGTGAAGAATCTTTTGTGGGCAGAAGCGCTCGCCGGGCAATACTCAAGCTTTGATGATGTCGGCCGCTCGGATGACATGGCGGGATAACGAATAGGATTTTATGCGAAGTACGCCGTGAGGCCAGCGTTGGTAGGGCGGCGGCGGTCACTCCGTACAAAGTCTGTTGAAATGAACCGGCCGCTGGTATGGGGATTCTAACGGGTTCGGACGGATTCGTCTCGCGCGATCTGCTGGCCGGGTGCCACAGGTCGCGGGTACTCCAGAGGCCTGTGCGATCGACGCGCGGCCCCCGGGCACAGGTCTGTCGAGTACGCCCGGCCTGTGGCACCGGGCAACGGGCGGCGTGAGGGGTCGTGAACAGAATGTCGCACCGTCCGGCGTGCGGAGGGAGAGCGTCGGGGCGGGATCGACTTTCTTGGGGGAAGGAAATTAGCTATTGCGATTTCTGATGCGGGCCGTAATCTAGGTAAACCTGATGTCTGTTCCAAGGATGGTTCGGTGCTTCAGGGTAGCCGTTTTTGCACCATCTGTCGGTCGCGATCGCCGTTTTGCCATGGAGGGCATTACACGTGGACGCACTCAAACAACAATTACTGCGCATTCAGCAGCAGCTCTCTGGACTTTCCGCATCCCAGAAGATGCTCACCGGGGCCCTGGTTGTCATCATGGTGATGACGATGTCCTACTGGGCCCGCTACGCCGGCACCGCCGAGATGGAAGCGCTGCTGGATCAGGCGATGAGCGCGGAGGATATCTCGCGAATCAAGTCGGTGATCGCGTCCAAGGGCATCAGCTACACCGTCACCGGCGAACGCATCATGGTGCCCAAGGATCGCAAGCCGGAACTGCTGGCAGATCTGAGCTACGCACAGGTACTGCCGCGAGATATGAAGGATGCGTTCGAGGAGATCGTGCTGGGGAACCACAATCCGTTCGATTCGGACAAGCAGAAAGAGCAGTTGATCAACTTTGCGCGGGAGAAGAAGCTGGCGACGATCATCTCGATGTGGCCGAGCGTGAAGAGCGCGACGGTGATGATCGACGGGTCGAGCAAGCGGAACCCGATGCGCTCGATCGAGCCACGTGCCAGTGTTGCGGTGACGATGAAGCCCGGCGATTCGGGCACCAAGAAGCTGGCCGACGCGGTGACGAACCTGGTGGCCGGCGCGATCGCGGGGCTGCGCAGCGAAAGCATCATGGTGACTATCGACGGTAAGGCCTGGAAACAGGCCGACCCGAACAACCCCATGAGCGGCGACGACAACCCGATCCTGGCTACCAAATCCCGCTACGAAAGCTACTACGCCGACAAGATTCTCAAACAACTCACGTGGATTCCGAGCGCGTACGCGACGGTATCGGTGGAGTTGAATACGAAAACGCAGACGATCATCGACAAGGTGGTGGACCCGAAGGGGAAGGTTGAGGCGCTGCTTTCGCAATCGACGACGGCCGAAGAGAACACTGCCGGCGCGCCCGGCGGCGAGCCGGGAGCGAATGCGAATATGGGCATGACCATCGACGGCGGCGGCGGCTCGCCCGGGCAAAACAGCACGCGTGAGACGACCGACATCAAGAACCTCGCGGACATCAGCGTGAAGAACACGTCCACCAACGCCCCCGCCGGTGACGCGGTCGCGGTGGCGGCGTCGGTGCGCGTGCCGGATTCGTACTTCATCAGCATCTGGAAACGCCAGAACCCCGGCTCGACCACGGAGCCCAGCGCCGCCGATCTGGACGCGCTGGTGACGTCGCAGCTTCCTGCGATCCGTGCTGACGTGCGGATGGCGACCAATATCAAGGACGACACCGCCATTAGCGTGGCGCGTTACATCGACGTATCCGAACCGCTCACCGGCGGCGAAGCGGCGGCCGCGGGCCTCGCTTCGCTGCCCACCGGTTTCGGGTTTGGCGCGAAGGAAATCGCGATCGGCGTGCTGGCGATCGTGAGCTTGTTCATGGTGTCGATGATGGTCCGCAAAAGCATCCCGCAGCCGGTCGTGCAGACCGCTATGGCCAGCGGCGGCGGCGAAGCCAAGCCCTCGTCGCCCGGGTCAATCACCGCGATCGCAGAACTCGCCGGCGTGGTCGGCGAAGGCGGCGTGCTGCTGCCCGGGCGCGAATTATCCGATGGCGACATGGAAGCCCAGCAGGTCATCGAACAGGTCGGCACGATGGTCAAAGAAAACCCCGACGCGGCAGCGAATCTGGTGAAGCGGTGGTTGAATCAAGAATAGAAGCAAGGAGATAGGAGACAGGAGACAGAAGACAGGAGAAGCATAAAAATCAGGCGGCCTTCTGCCTCCTGTCTCCTGCCTCCTATCTCCTGTCTCCTCCCCAGTCATGGCCAAGGAACCGAACAAAGAAGCGAACGGCGTCCGCAAGGCGGCCATTCTGCTGCTCACCCTCGAGCAGGACATGGCGGCGGCGGTGATGCAGAAGCTCTCGCGCGAGCAGATGGAAGACGTCAGCCGCGAAATCGCCTCGCTCGGCGAGATCCCGCCCGATTCCCGCAACAACGTCTTCCGCGAATTCTACAACCTCGTCCTGGCCAACAGCTATGTCTCCGAAGGCGGCCTGGATTACGCCAAGGCATTGCTCCGCAAGTCGATGCCCGAGGCCGACGCGGAAAAAATGATCAAGCAGGTAACCCAGCAGGTCGCCACCACGCCGTTCGCGTTTTTGCAAAAGGCCGAGAGCGAAAACCTGCTGACCTTCATTCAGGACGAACACCCGCAGACGATCGCGCTGATCCTGGCGCATCTGAACCCCGCCAAGGCGTCTGAAATTCTCGTCGGTCTGCCCAGCCAGAAGCAGATCGAGGTCATCAAGCGCATCGCCAACATGGAGCAGACGAACCCGGACGTGATCAGGGAGGTCGAACGCGGCCTCGAGCATCGCCTGTCGGATATCGTCTCCCAGACCTTCGAAAAAGCCGGCGGCGTCGACACGGTGGCGGAGATGCTCAACCTTGCCGACCGCAGTACCGAGAAGGGCATCATGGAAGGCCTGGAGGCCGAGGACCCGGACCTCGTCGAATCGATCCGCCGCCTGATGTTCGTGTTTGAAGACATCCTGATGGTCAACGACAAGGGCATTCAGAGCGTGCTGAAAGAGATCGAGAACGACGTGCTCAGCCTGGCGCTCAAGACCGCCAGCGAAGAGCTGAAGCAGAAGATTTTCAAGAACATGTCGGAGCGCGCGGCGCAGCTGATCGCAGAAGACATGCAGTACATGGGCCCGGTTCGCGTGAGCGACGTGGAAGGTGCCCAGCAGAAGGTGGTGGACGTCGTCCGCCGACTGGAAGACGCCGGCGAAATCGTCATCGGCGGGCGCGGTGGTGGGTCGGAGATGGTCGTGTAGGAGAGGGGCAAGTAACGAGGGGCGAGGGGCAAGTAACGTACTTGCCCCTTGCCCTTGCCCCTGATTGCTTCCCATGGCTTTGATCAAATCCACATCCTCCGCCGCTTCTCAGGCTCGGCCGTTTAGTATGGCGGATATTGAGTCTTACGCGCGCACGATGCTGCTGAAGGCGCGGCAGGATGCCGACCAACTTCTGGCGGCGGCGCAGACCGAGGCGGATAAGCTTCAGGCGCAGGCAAAGATCGAAGGCCTGGCGCAGGGCAAGAAAGAGGGCATTGCCCAGGGCAAAGTCGAAGGTGCCAAGGCCGGCAAGGCGGAGGCGTTTGACGCGGAGAAGCAATCGCTTGGCGACCTGATCGCCATGCTGCAAACCGCCGTGGCGTCGCTCGAACAGCAGCGGCGAGAACTGGTCGAACGCGCCGAATCCGAAGTATTACCGCTGGCGCTGACCATCGCCCGGAAGGTGACCAAGCGCATGGGGGCGCTGGATCCCCGTGTGGTCGAAGCCAATGCGCGTGAGGCCGTCCGGCTGGTGCTATCGCGTCACGATATCCGACTGACGACGCACCCGACGCAGAAACGGCTGATGGAGGAGATCGCCACGCGCCTGAAAGCGGATTGGCCGCAACTGGAGCGCGTGACGATCGTCGAAGACTTCAGCATCTCCCCCGGCGGCTGCCGCGTTACGACGGCGGGCGGGGAAATCGACGCGGAACTGGACACGCAACTGGATCGCATCGCACGGGAACTCGTGCCGGAGATTGAGCCGCAGATGGACGCAGATGAACGCGGATAATCAGGAAAGGGATTTGTCATGCTGAGGTATTCCGAAGCATCTACTGGCCAGCCAAGAAGACCCTTCGGAGTACCTCAGCGTAACACGCTGCGGACGGCTTCCGTACATCTGCGTTTATTAGCGTCCATCTGCGGCTAACAATGTCTACCCTTGCTGACCAACTTGACGCCATCGACTCCGCACTGCCTTTCGGCGTGTCCGGGCAGGTGTCGGCCATCTCCGGGCTCACGATCGAGGCGCTGGATTTGCCCCTGCCGGTCGGTTCGCTTTGCCGCATCTATGCCGGCGGATCGGATTCGCACCTGGTGTTGGCGGAGGTGATCGGGTTTCAAGGGGAAAAGACGCTGCTGATGTCGTTCTCCAATGTCGCCGGCGTTTCGCGGGGGGACAAGATCGAGAACGTCACCAGCGCCCCGCGCGTCTGGTGCAGCGACCAACTGCTCGGCCGGGTGATCAACGGGATGGGGGAGCCGATCGACGGGCTCGGCAAGATCCCGCGCAGTGTCTCGCGTCGAATCGACAACCGCGCCGCCACGCCGATGGATCGGGTCAACATCCGCGAGCCGGTCACGACCAGCGTCCGCGCGATCGACGCCCTGCACACCTGCGGGCGGGGGCAGCGGATGGGGATTTTCTCGGGTCCGGGCGTCGGCAAATCGACGTTGATGAG
>JBBQQZ010000287.1:0-5278 GCA_038215325.1 Tepidisphaerales bacterium
AAACGCGCACTATCAAATCCGATACGACGTGAGCGGCAATTTTTGGCTCAAGGACGGGGGCGAAATCGGCAAAAACACCCAAACCGGCTGTTTCGGAAGCAGGGACGCGAATCGCGACACGTTCGTCCGTTTTTGTGGTAAACGCTGGCCGGATGAAAAGCAGATGCGTAGGCGTGATTATTCCGCCAAGTACGACGAGGGCAGTGGCCTCTCGCACTGGTGCCACTTCAATGCCGGCGACAAAGGCTCGATCGAAATCATCGGTCGCTCCAAGGGTGCCGGCGACCGGCTGACCGTCGAACGTGGAACGCTGATCGTCAGCGAAAACAGCTACATCGGCAACGGGCCGCGCGGTTCGTTTTTCAGCAAAGTCGGCACGACCGTCATCCTTCTCGACGGCGCGAATATCGGATGGCGTAGTCGTTACTCGGCCGGAAATACTGCCCTTATCGGTATTGGTGGCACGTTAATGGTCGGCACGCCCGAACACCCGCTGAAAAAGGACTTTTACTTCCAAGGTCCGCTCACCGATCTGGCCGCACTGGAATCGAAAATCGCGCCCAACCAGCGTACTAAAGGCACGACGTTTCTCATCGGCGACACCGGCTCGATGGCGGTGCATTCGTCCGACCCGACGAAAGCGCGGGTTATTTTCGCCCCCTTCCCCGAAGACATGCCTCAGGCCGAATACACCGGACCTAAAAAGGGCGATGCCCCGTACGAGGGCGTCACCGCAGTGTTTCTGGGCAAAACCGATTTCGACGGCGTCGTGTTCGACGGCTTTTACAAGGGGAGCATCATCGTCAGCGAGGCCGCTCGCAAGCAGTGGAAGAACGTCTCGTTCGGTGAGAAAAACCTCGGCAAGCCGGACGAACTCTTCCGTGCGCCTTAGCACAAGGCAACGGTCTCCTTGGCCTCGTTTCATCGTCCGGCCGCGCGCGAAACTTAGAACCCTTGCGACGACTGAGCCATCGACACGGAGAAAGACATGCGTAAATCCATCGCCGCGATCACGGCAACTTTGTTCCTCGTTGCGGGTGCCCGGGCGGCCATCAACGTGCAGTTCCAGCCGCGCGACTTATACAATGGCTATGCCAGCGTGCTCGACTGCAAAATCGCGTCGATTGACGCCGATGCCAAAACGATCGGCATTGCGGTGGAGTCGGTCGTTAAAGGAAAATTCACCGCCAAAACCATAACGCTTACCGCTGCCAGGGATCAGGCGCTCGAAGGATTTCTCGCGCTTGAAAAGGATCAGCAGATCATCGCCTTCGTCGGCAAGTCCGGCCGCGGCGGGGCGCGCGACGTGATCTACTACGTCGGCGGGGGCAAGTGGTACAAGGCCAAGCTCTCGGAGAAGGCGGAGGACCAGTGGTCGCTGATCGGCAACGCCGACGAGGGCGTGGACACCAGCAGCCTCGACATCATGTTCGCGGTGTTCAACGGTTCGGTCAGGAAGCTCGGCGACCTTGTCCGCGACCTCGCCGCCGGTCGCGACTATTACCCGGCCCGGCCGAACGTCCGCTTTAGCGCGAAGAAACTCGATACCCTCAAAAAATCCGTTTCCGGCGTCGCGCTCTACGATCTCAACGGCGACGGCCGGCTCGACATCGTTGCCGCCAGCGATGCGGGCAACCGCCTCTTCCTGCAAAACGACAAAAGCGAATTCCAGGACCACACCGCAAAAGCGGGGTTGAGCGACACATCCGCCCGAAGCGTCAGCGTTGCCGATGCCAATGGCGATGGCGCGCCCGACTTGCTGCTCGACGCAACCCTCTACACGGGGGAGGAAGGCCGGTGGACGAAGTCCGATGCGTTGCCGCCGTCGAAGGACGTGCTCAGCGCCGCCTTCGTCGAACTAAATCGCGACGGCTTGCCGGACGTTGTAGTCAGCCAGAAAGGTGGGGGGTTGACGGCGTACCGCAATGAACCAACCAAGACCCGCAGTAGCGGCGGCTTCAACGAGGTGACGGCGGAGATGGGCCTCAACAACGCGGAGGCGGGCGCGGGCGGAAGCGGCTACTTCGAGGCCGGCGACTTTGACGGCGACGGGCATACCGATCTGCTTTACCTTTCCGGAAGCGGATACCTGCTCACCGCCAAAGACGGCAAGTTCGTCCCGACGCCGCTCGGCGAAGAAGGGGAAGAGGCGGGCCTCCAAACCGCCGCGATGGCACCCGTCATCGAAATGGGAAAGGCGACGGCATTAATTTTGCAGCGTGATGGGAAGCAATTGATTCAAAGCGCGAAAGCAGACTTTGAAGAAGTCAGCCGCAACGGCAACGAAATCCAAGACGACACCGCCGGCGCGCGGTGCGTGGTCGCCGCCGACCTGACGGCGGACGGCACGATCGATTTTTTCATCGCCGCGCATGACGCGGGCGCGGAGAACTTCTTCGCTCTCAATCGCGGCTACGGCTCGTTCATGAGCGTGGGCAAGTACACCCCGGAAAAAGTGTTTCCGACGGAATTACGTGGCTTAAAGGTCACGTCCCTGATCGCCGGCGACGTCAACGGCGACGGCGCGATTGACCTGCTCGTCGGCGCGGAGAATGGCACGCTCCTGCTGTTGATGAACGAAACGCTCACCGACCGCAAAGCAGCGCCTGAGGTCACCACCAAAGCCGACGAACGCCGGCAAATCGACACGAAACTGGTGACGGTCTGCGTGAAGGGGCCAATCGGAGTGGTGAACGCGAGCGTGCGGCTCAAGGACGAGACGGGACGTGTCGCCGCCGCCGCCACGATCGGCAGCAATATCGGCACCGGCAGTTGCGGCCCGGCCCAAGTGACCCTCGCGGCGCGCCACCCTGGGGCATATCAAATCGAAGTCGTATTCAGTGACGGAACGAAAGTCTCTGCACCGGTGGATTTGTCTGCCGCGCAGGCGCGGCATCAAACGATCGACGTGCGGCACTCGCCAGAATAACCGTAGGCCAGTTTTTAAGGAGCGAAATTCATGTTCAGAAATTTTAGCATCGTGTTCTTGGCGGGTGTGATGAGTTGCACCGCCGTTTATGCTCAACCCGACGGATCGCCGAACGCCGCCGATCAAATCCCCGAAAGTGAGTACGTCACCGTGCGTGATGGCCACCTCTCGCACCGCGGACAGCGGGGGCGGTACTGGGCAGTCATCGGAAAGCCGTTCGTCTCCTCGGACGTGACCCCTAAAGACACCCCCGAAACCCGGGCGCAGAAAATCGCCGACGCTCGGAAGGGCACCGACGTGAAAATAAAGCGGTTCGACATGCTCGGCTTCAACGCGTGCCGGTTTTGGCAGGCGAACAATGAGCCGACGCAGTACATCAAAGGCGATGGTTCAGCGGCCGATGAGGCGGACTACTTCGTTTACAAAGCCAAAGAAGCGGGGATGAAGATTTGGGTCGCGGGGATGAACCGCACGGGCACGGTCCTGCCCCGCGATGCCGAGAAATATATAGCAGTCGGCCAAGGCGATCCCGAGGACTTGAAGGCTTGGTCGGCTGCGGTCGAGGAGATGTGCAAGCCCGACCCGAAGACGAAAGAACTCTCCGGCTGGAACCTGTCGGGCAACCTCGCCCGCGCGTGGGATCCGCGGTTGGAGCAACTCGCCATCCGCCGCATGCAGAACGTGGCCACGCACTTCAACCAGCACACCGGCCTGCGGTGGTGCGACGACCCGGTGTTCGCCGTCTGGGAATTGAGCAACGAAGAGTGGTGGCTGCGCAAGATGGTCGGCGGCGGGTGGACGAAGTACCCCGCGTACTTCCGCAACGCTCTGGTCGCGCGGTGGAACACGTTTCTCAAAGAAAAGTACCGGAACGACGCCGGCCTGACCGCGGCGTGGAAATCCCTGCTGCCCGGAGAGAGCCTTGAAACCGCCAGCGTGCTGCTGACGCCCATGGCCGGTGAGAGCGGGACGAATCTCAGCATCAACGACGCCAACGCCGCGGCTCAGGAAGCGGTCAAGGGGCTAAAAGACAAATACAGCCGCGCCGATTTCGACCGCCAGCGCGGCGGGGACGTGATCGAATTTTTCCTGGGATTGCAGGTCGCCCACAAAACGCGCGAGCGCGACGCGATCAAACCGCTGGGCCGCAGCACGCGGCTCTCGCCGATGATCTTCGACACCGGCATCGGGTACGAAATCCAGAGCCAGTACCTGCACAGCCTCGCCGACGCCGTCGCGCATGACGCGTACGTCAACGGCACAGGGCCGGTCGCCCCGGCGCCGCGGCCGGCGAATTTTGATTCACTCAGCGAGGACGCCCAACTGCGCATCACGCTCGAAGCCGAACGCAAGGCATCGAACGTCGGCCGGTGGAACAACTGGCTGCTCAAGCCCCCGGGTATCAGCCAGGGCGTACCGTGGCTGGAACAGAATAAAATCGAGGGTAAGCCCTACTTTTGCTACGAAACGCAGATCCAGCAACCGGCGAAATACCGCGCCGACTTCCCGCTGCGAATCGCGGCCTTGGCGGCAATTCAGGACTGGGACTTCATCTGCTGGCACTACTTCGGCCCGGTGAACGACGCGGGCACGAACGAACGGGCGTTCGACAAGCCGATGGACATCACCACGGGCGGCCACCCGCAGGGCTACCACTACACCTTCGATGCCGTGCAGAACGCCATGATGCGCGCCGCGGCGCTCACGTTCCGCAACGGGATGCTCAAGCCCGCGCCCAGCCCGACGACCTTCATCTACGGGCGCAAGAGCTTGTACGACCCGGCGAGCATGGATTACGGCGGCAGCTACGGGATGACGGGGCTGCATATGATCCAAACGACTTACCAGTACGGCGTGCGCATCGCGATCGACCCGACCCGCGAGGACGACGAAGTCGTCGGCCCGGTGGTCAAAGTTCAGGACCGCTCCACGCACAACCCTTACACGCCAACCGATCAAATCCGCTTCGACTGGAAGGCGGGCTACCTCAAATGGGAGTCGCCCGCGAGCGTCGCGTTCACGGGCCTGCTGGCGAAGGTCGAATTGCCGTTGCTGTTCGCCGGGGACGTGCGGCTCAGCGATGTGACGATCGCCAACGACGAAGGCATGCTCGATCCAATGGGCGACGACGAAAAGTACGTCGCGTTCGCGCTCTACAGCACCGACGGCAGTCCGCTGGCCACGTGCAAGGCGGCTTCGCTGTCGCTAGTGAGCACGAGCTTTAACGACGGTCAGCGGCTGGGCTCGGAAGCCGAGGGCGTCAAGCCCGCCGCCGGCAAACTGCCGGTGCGGTACGCCCGCGTCGCCGGCACGATTACCGCACCGGCCCTGCGAGGCATGAAATACTCG